>PNJM01000193.1 GCA_013821865.1 Rhodocyclaceae bacterium | reverse complement strand
TGAGCCTGCCCCGCTCGATCGCCACGCCGACGCGCTCGACGCCTTTCATCACGCCGGTCTTGGCAATCGAGATCTTCACCCAAGGTGCGCCGAAGTCATCGACCAGCAGCGCAACGACGTATTCGCCGAGGGTTTCCAGCAGGTTGAAATGGCGCTCCCCGAGCTCCGCCCGGATGCGCGCGATCACCGCCGCGTAGTCGATGGTATCGGCGATATCGTCATGCTGGGCCGCGGCGTCCGGCACGCCGAACTCGAGGCTGATCTCGATCGTCTGGCGCGCGGCGCGTTCTCGGGGATAAATGCCGACCCACGCGTCGACCCTTAGCTCGTCGATGAAGATGCGGTCCATGGCGATTTCTCGATTAGAATGCCGCAGATTCTAGGCGAATCAGGGCCTGTTCACAATGGTTTTATCGGATGCGTTGTGTCCAAATGAATCGGATGCAAGGCGCGCGTCGCAGCCAATGGTCGCTCCCTTGGCAAGACGCGCAACGCGGCAGCCGATCCATTTGGCCACAACCCGGAGGGAACGCGTGTTGCAGAGCGCAGGGCCGCGTTGCGGCTCGCTTGTGGGGAATCACCACACGGCGCGAGCCACGCCTTGCCCTGCACCCTGCAACACGCGTTCGCACCGATAAAACCATTGTGAACAGGCCCTGACATGACCTCGGTGGTTTTTGGCGTTCTCGCGTATCTGCTCGGCTCGATTCCCTTCGCCGTGGTCGTCAGCCGAGCCTTCGGCCTGGCCGACCCGCGCACATTCGGTTCCGGCAACCCCGGCGCGACCAACGTGCTGCGCACGGGCAACAAGCTGGCGGCGCTGCTCACGCTGCTGGGAGACGCGGCCAAGGGCTGGCTGGCGGTGTTCCTAATTCAGCTATTCGGCCCACAATTCGGCGCCGACAACTCGGACATCGCGCTGGTGGCCTTCGCCGCGTTTTACGGCCACCTCTATCCGGTCTTCCTCCGCTTCAAGGGGGGCAAGGGCGTGGCCACCGCCGCTGGCGTTCTGCTCGGGCTGAGCCCGTGGCTGGGCCTCGGCGCGGCGCTGGTGTGGATCGTCACCGCGGCCGCCTTCCGCTATTCCTCGCTCGCCTCGCTTGCCGCCGCCGCCGCCGCGCCTCTTCTGAGCGGCCTGATTCTCGGCGTGGACATCCGCACCATGGCCGTCCTCTGGATGGGCGTGCTGATCTTCATGCGCCACGGCGAGAACATCCGCAAGCTGCGCGTGGGAACCGAAAGGAGGATCGGACAGAAGAAGGACGATCAGCCGCCGGCGAGCTGAAGATCCCAGCGCGGCCGCACGGAGAACACGCCATCTCTTCCCGTCTTCGCGCCGGCAGCCAGCCTCATGGCCCCGGCGAAGGCGATCATCGCGCCGTTGTCGGTGCACAGCTCCAGTTCCGGATAGAACACCCGCGCACGGATCTTCGCCGCGCCGGCGTCGAGCGCGGCGCGCAGCGCGCGGTTGGCGCCCACGCCCCCTGCCACGACGAGTTGCTGCAATCCCGTCTGCTTCAGCGCGAGCAGCGACTTCGCCACCAGCACGTCGACGATCGCCGCCTGGAAATCGACGCACAGGTCGGCCCTGTCGGTTTCGCCCAGGGCCTGGCCGCGCACCAATGTCAGCACGGCGGTCTTCAGCCCCGAGAAGCTGAAATCGAGGTCGCCGCTGTAAATCATCGGACGCGGCAGCTTGTAGCGGCCGGGGCGGCCAGCTTCCGCCAGCCGCGCCAACTGCGGCCCGCCCGGATAGCCCAGGCCGAGCAGCTTGGCGGTCTTGTCGAAAGCCTCGCCGGCGGCGTCGTCCAGCGTCTCGCCGAGCAACTCATACTGCCCGACCGCGGATACGCGCATCAGCTGCGTGTGCCCGCCGGACGCCAGGAGCGCAACAAAGGGGAAATGCGGCGGATCGGTGGAGAGCAGGGGCGAAAGAAGATGGCCTTCCAGGTGGTGCACCGGCAGCGCCGGCACCCGCAGGGAAAACGCCAGCGACTCGGCAAAGCTCGCCCCGACCAGCAAGGCGCCGGCCAGGCCCGGCCCGGCCGTGTAGGCGACGGCCCCGATCTCATCGAGACCCGCCCCGGCTTCGGCCATCACCTTGCGCAGCAGGGGCGCAAGCCGGCGGATGTGGTCGCGCGAAGCCAGTTCCGGCACCACGCCGCCGTAAGCCTCATGCAGATCCACCTGGGAATGCACGGCATGCGCCAGCAGGCCGCGCTCGGCATGGTAGAGCGCGACCCCGGTTTCGTCGCAGGAGGATTCGATGCCGAGTACAAGCATGGAAGCGCGATTCTATCCCAGCACCCGCACAGCCGCCGCTAGGCCAGGTAGTGGACATTCATGGAAATGCGGCTATAATGCGCGGCTTTCCCCGTTCAGCAGGGTTAAACCGAATGCCTGGTATCCGCCTCAAGGAAAACGAGCCGTTTGAAGTAGCGATCCGCCGCTTCAAGCGCGCCATCGAGAAGACGGGGCTTCTGACCGAACTGCGCTCGCGCGAGTTCTACGAGAAGCCCACTTCCGAGCGCAAGCGCAAGCTGTCAGCTGCGGTCAAGCGCCATCACAAGCGCCTGCGCAGCCAGATGCTGCCGCCGAAGATGTATTGATCGGGCTGGCGTTTCGCCGGTTCGTGCAAGCTCTTCCGAAATCCCCGGCATGCCGCACGGCATGCCGGGGTTATTCTTTTCTGCGGTCCACTGACGATAGGTTCGCCATGTCACTCAAGGCCCAAATCACCGAAGACATGAAAGCGGCCATGCGCGCCCGCGAATCGGCGCGCCTGGCCGCCATCCGCCTGCTGCTGGCGGCGATCAAGCAGCGCGAAGTCGACGAACGCATCGAGCTCGACGATGCCGCCGTCCTCGCCGTCATCGACAAGATGCTCAAGCAGCGCCGCGATTCCATCACCCAGTACGAGGCGGCCGGGCGCACCGACCTGGCCGATGCGGAAAAATTCGAGGTCGCCGTCCTCACCGGCTACATGCCGCAGGCGCTCTCCCAGGCCGAAATCGAGGCAGCCGTGGCCGAGGCCATCGTCGCCAGCAATGCCAAGGGCATGCAGGACATGGGCAAGGTCATGGCCGATCTCAAGCCGAAGCTCGCCGGCCGGGCCGACATGGGCCGGGTTTCCGGGCTGGTCAAGGCGGCCTTGGCCAAGGCCTGACGGCCGGTTCGCGCCGGGTAATCCCCGCAAAGTTTCCTATAATGATTCAAAGGCCGTTGCAGCCCGCAACGGGCGCCCTTATTTACGACGCGTGATCCCAGAATCATTCATCCAGGAACTCCTCGCACGCATCGACATTGTCGACGTCATCGAGCGCTACCTGCCTCTGAAGAAGGCGGGCGCCAATTATGTCGCCTGCTGTCCCTTCCATAGCGAGAAGACCCCGTCTTTTTCGGTCAGCCCGGCCAAGCAGTTCTACCACTGCTTCGGCTGCGGCGCGCACGGCAGCGCCATCGGCTTCGTCATGGAATATTCCGGGCTCGGCTTCATCGATGCCGTCCATGAACTCGCCGCCAATATCGGCATGCAGGTGCCGCAGCAGCGCATGGACGAGCGCATATCCAGGCCGGATGCGGCACCGCTCACGGAATTCATGGCCCGGGCGGCGAAGTACTACAAGGACCAGCTCAAGACCGGCCCCAAGGCGATCGACTATCTCAAGGGGCGGGGCCTCACCGGCGAGATCGCCGCCCGCTTCGGCCTGGGCTACGCGCCGGACGGCTGGCAGAACCTCGGCGCCGTGTTTCCCGATTACCAGGCGAAGGCGCTGGTCGATTGCGGTCTGGTCATCGAGGGCGACTCGGGCAAGCGCTACGACCGCTTCCGCGACCGCATCATGTTTCCCATCCTCGACCAGCGCGGCAACACCATCGGCTTCGGCGGCCGGGTCATCGGCGCGGGCGAACCCAAATACCTCAACTCGCCCGAAACGCCGCTGTTCGAGAAGGGGCGCGAACTGTACGGCCTGCCGCAGGCGCGCGTCGCGATCCGCGACGAGAACAGCGTGATTGTCGTCGAGGGCTACATGGACGTCGTCGCCCTGGCCCAGCACGGCATCGGCAACTGCGTCGCCACCCTCGGCACAGCCACCACGCCGTACCACGTGCACAAGCTGCTGCGCCAGACCGACCGCGTCATCTTCTGCTTCGACGGCGACAATGCCGGCCGCAAGGCCGCCGCCCGCGCGCTGGAAGCGAGCCTGGAGCATCTGGCGGACAACAAGACCGTGGCCTTCCTCTTTCTCCCTGCCGAGGACGATCCGGACAGCTACGTACGCGCCCACGGCGCCGAGGCCTTCCGACTGCTTTCCCGGCAGGCCATGCCGCTGACCGATTTCCTCATGCAGGAACTGAAATCCGGCAAGGACTTGGGTACCGCCGAAGGCCGCTCACAGCTGGTACATGCCGCCAAGCCCCTGCTCGGCCGGATTCGGGCACCGCTGCTGCGCCTTCAGTTCGTCAAGCTCCTGGCCGGCGCCAGTGCCTTCAGCCAGGCGGAGATCGAATCGGTCTGCGGCCTGCAGTCGCTGGCCAGGAAGCCTGCCCCGGGATCGGCCCGGCGCGGCGCGCCTTCCCCCATGGCTCGCAAGCTGCTGCGCGTGATCGTGCAACAGCCCGGCCTCGCTGCGCGCCTTCCGGTCGAACTGATCCCGGAAGGCCACGCCGAAACGGATGCGCTCAATGCATTGGTGACGGCAGTGGCCGAGGGCGGCCTGGCCGGCGAAGGCTTCGGCATGGTGCTGGAGCATTTTCGCGGCAGCCCGCACGAAGCGCTCGTTTCCGAAATCCTGGGAGAGCTTGTCGATCAGGAATTCGACGAGGAATCGATCGAGGCGGTTTTCGCCGACACCATCGAGCGGCTGCGCGCAGCAGGCATCCGGCGCGAGATCGATGCGCTCAACGCCAAGAACAAGAGTGTCGGTCTGGCACCCGACGAGATAAGCAGGCTTCAGCAACTTCTGGCGCAAAAACAGCAAGTTAAACCAG
>PNJM01000192.1 GCA_013821865.1 Rhodocyclaceae bacterium | reverse complement strand
TCCGCAGGGCAGGGCGCTGCTCAAGCGCCTCAACCTGGACGGCTTCGCCGTCAATGATCCGAAGCTCTATGACAGCGTGGCGCAGATGATGCGGGCCTTCGGCGAGGAATGAAGGCGCTCTTCAATCTCAGCCTGCGCATCAAGCTTCCCCTGTGGGGGAGCTTCCTCATCGTCGCCACGGCGCTGGCGGTTTCCGGCGCGCTGATGTTCCGCGCCTATGACGATCTCAAGGAAGACCTGCTCATCAGCTCGAAAAGCCTTGGCCGCACGCTGGCGAAATCGCTCTTCCGGCCCCTGCTGCACGACGACGTCTGGCGCGCCTTCGAATTGGTGCGGGCACCCATTGAAGGCGAAGCGGAGGAGAATCCGGTGCAGCCCGACGCCATCATCGTGCTGGATCGCAGCTACCGCATAGTGGTCTCCTCGCGTCCCACCGAGATGCCCATGCTGACCGATTTCCGCAGTTTTGGCCGCGAGGAGGCGGCACTGGTCGTGGCCATCGAGGGCCTGCAGGGGCGCGATGCGCATACCGTCGAGCTGCCGGACTCGGAGCACTTGTATGTCGTGGTGCCCATTGCCGACGAGGCGGCGCTGCTCGGCACGCTGGTGATCTCGCATTCGAAAAGCGTCTTCATGCCGCGCTTCTGGCGCACGGCGCAAAGCGGCGCGCTGATCGGCCTGCTCGTGCTGGCGGTGCTGCTGCCGGCGAACTGGTACTGGGGGCGGCGCATGGCGGGGCCGCTGGTACAGTTGGCCGGCCACGTCGAGGGGCTGGGGCGCGGCGTGCCGGACGATCTCGATCCGGGCCTGTATGCCTACCGCGACGAACTGGGCCGGCTGTTCCAGAGTTACCTGCGGATGGTGCGGGAACTGCGCGAGAAGGCGATGCTCGAGCGGCAGGTGGTGCAGACCGAGCGGCTGGCGGCGGTCGGGCGGCTGGCGGCGGGCATCGCCCACGAGATCAACAATCCGCTGGGCGGCATGCTCACCGCCATCGATACGCTGAAATGCCATGCCGACGCCGACCCGCGCACGCTGAAGACGATTTCCCTGCTGGAGCGCGGTCTGGTGCAGGTCAAGGACACGGTGGCCGCCTTGCTGGTCGAGGCGAGGCTGAAAAGCCGCGACCTGGGACAGCAGGACATCGAGGACGTCCGCACCCTCGTCGCACCGGCTGCGCACAAGAAGCGCCTGCGGCTGTCCTGGGACAACGCCCTGCCGGAAACCTTGCCGCTGTCGGCGACGCTGCTGCGGCAGATACTCATCAACCTGCTGCTCAACGCCATCCAGGCGGCGAATGAGGGCGGCGACATCGGTTGCCGCATCGGCATCGAGGCGGGCGAACTGGCGACCGTCGTGACGAACGACGGCAAGCTGCTGACGCCGGAGCAGATGGAACACCTGTTCGAGCCTTTCTCGCCGCTTTCCGAATCCGGCCACGGCCTCGGCCTGTGGGTTACCTGGCAGATCGCGCACCAATTAGGCGGTAGCATCGCCGCGAGGGTGAAAGAGAATCTCATGGTGTTCGAAGTGCGCATTCCGATTGGAGTTGCATCATGACTGAGCGGCCCTACCGCATCTGCCTGATCGAGGACGACGAAATCATGGGCGAAGCACTGGTCGACCGTTTCGGCCTGGAAGGCTTCGAATGCGACTGGTTTCGCCTCGGCTGCCCGGCGCTGGAGACGCTCGCGCGCAAGCGCTACGATGTGGTGATTAGCGACATCCAGCTGCCGGACATCGACGGCGAAGCGCTGTTCGAGCAGGCCCGCGCCACCGGCAGCGAGCTGCCGCCCTGGATCTTCATCACCGGCTACGGCGCCATCGACGGCGCGGTGCGCATGCTCAAGCTGGGCGCCGAGGACTATCTGACCAAGCCGCTGGATATCCGCGCCCTGCTCAACAAGGTGCGGGCTTTGTGCACCCGGGGCCGGCCGTCGGCGGCCGGCGAGCCGGCGCTGGGCGTCTCCAGCGCGATGCGCGCCATCGAAGCCATGCTGCCGAAAATCGCCGGCAGTTCCGGCACGGTGCTGATCACAGGCGAATCGGGCGTGGGCAAGGAAGAAGTGGCGCGCGCCCTGCATCGCTGGCGCGATGCGGAGGGGCGCCGGCCATTTGTGGCGGTGAACTGCGGCGCGCTGACGGAAACCCTGCTCGAGGCCGAGCTGTTCGGTCACGTCAAGGGCGCCTACACGGGTGCGGCGCGCGACCGCAAAGGGTTGTTCGAGCAGGCCGACGGCGGCACGCTTTTCCTCGACGAGATCGGCGACACGACGCCCGCCATGCAAGTCAAGCTGCTGCGCGCCATCCAGGAGCGGCAGATCGTCAGGGTGGGCGGCGACACGCCGATCCCGGTGGACATCCGCCTGGTCTGCGCGACCAACCGCGATCTGAAGAAGATGGTGGAAAAGGGCGAGTTTCGCGAGGATCTGTATTACCGCATCCATGTCATCCACCTGCACATTCCGCCCCTGCGCGAGCGCAAGGAGGACATCCTGTGGCTCACCGACCGCCTGCTCGCGCGCAGCGCGACCGAGCACGGCGGCGTTGTGCGCCGCCTGCACCGCAGCGCGGAAAAACCCATGCTCGACTACCCCTGGCCGGGCAACATTCGCCAGTTGAAGCACATCCTGGAGCGCGCCTGCATCCTGTCCACCCAGCCGCTGCTGACGCCGGAACTGCTTTTCGGCGAACTGCCCGCACCGCAGGAGGACGAGCCGGACGAACTGCTCGCCGATTACCTGCAGGCCTGCGAACGGCGCTACATCGAAAATGCCCTGCGCGCCAACCGCTGGCGCATGGCGGAAACCGCTGCAGTGCTCGGCATCAGCCGCAAGAATCTGTGGGAGAAGCTGCGCAAGCTGGGCATTGCGGGGGAGGAGGGGTAACGCAGCAGGCGTTGCCTTGCGCCACATATTTCCATTATTATGGAAATGTGAAACTAAAGCAGGCCGTCCATTGCCTCGCCGCGCTGGCCCAGGAAACCCGCCTGGCGGTGTTCCGCCTGCTGGTCGAAGCCGGCCGGGAAGGGCTGTGCGCCGGCGACATCGGCGGGAGGCTCGGCGTTCCCGCGGCGACGCTGTCGTTTCACCTGGCGCAACTCGCCAATGCCGGCCTGGTGGACGCGCGCCAGCAGAGCCGCTTCATTTTCTATTCCGCCAATTTCGAGGCGATGAACGGCATCGTGGCCTTTCTCACCGAAAACTGCTGCGGCGGACGGTCCTGCCCGCCCTCGCCAAAATCGAAACAAAAGAAATCTCTTGCCACCTGAGGAAATCATGTCTCAACGCACCTCGCGCATTTTGCTGTTTCTCGGCCTGCCCCTGGGCAAGATCGACCGGCCGGCGTTGCAGGACAAGCTCCGCGAGATCGGTGCCGTGCGCGACGAGGGGTCTGCGTCGTGAGCGCGCAGTGCGAGGTTGTCGGCAAGACCGCTGCCGGCGCCCCGATGAGCCTCTTCGAGCGCTACCTCACCGTCTGGGTGTTCCTCTGCATTCTTACTGGCATCGCGCTCGGCCAGTTCGCGCCGGCGCCATTCCAGGTGCTGGGCAGGATGGAGGTGGCGCGGGTCAATCTTCCGGTCGGCCTGCTGATCTGGGTGATGATCATTCCCATGCTGGTGAAGGTCGATTTCGGCGCCCTGCACCAGGTGAGGGCGCACGTGCGCGGCATCGGCGTGACGCTGTTCGTGAACTGGCTGGTGAAGCCCTTCTCGATGGCCTTCCTCGGCTGGCTCTTCATCCGCCATCTGTTCGCCCCGCTGCTGCCGGCGGAGCAGATCGACAGCTACATCGCCGGCCTGATCCTGCTTGCCGCGGCGCCGTGCACGGCGATGGTCTTCGTCTGGAGCCGGCTCTCCGACGGCGATCCCCTGTTCACGCTCTCGCAGGTCGCCTTGAACGACACCATCATGATCTTCGCCTTCGCCCCCATCGTCGGCCTGCTGCTCGGCATCTCGGCGATCACGGTGCCGTGGGACACGCTGGTCACCTCCGTCGTGCTCTACATCGTCATCCCGCTGGCGCTCGCGCAGGCCTGGCGCAAGTCGCTCCTGGCCAGGGGGCAGGAACATTTCGACGCGACGATGGCGAAGATCGGCCCGTGGTCGATCTCCGCGCTGCTCGCCACGCTGGTACTGCTGTTCGCCTTCCAGGGCGAGGCCATTCTCGGGCAGCCCCTCGTCATCGCCCTGCTGGCGGTGCCGATCCTGATCCAGGTCTTCTTCAACTCCGCGCTCGCCTACTGGCTCAACCGCGCGGTCGGCGAGAAGCACAGCGTCGCCTGCCCCTCGGCGCTGATCGGTGCTTCCAACTTCTTCGAGTTGGCGGTGGCGGCGGCGATTTCGCTTTTTGGCTTCGAGTCCGGCGCGGCGCTGGCCACGGTGGTGGGCGTGCTGATCGAGGTGCCGGTGATGCTGCTGGTCGTGAAAGTGGTAAATTCCACCCGTGACTGGTACGAATCGGCCGCGCGAGCGGATTGAGCGCTTTTCTTGAAGAGGGAGGTCACCATGAACCGCAAACCGCTTTCCCGCATTGCTGTCGCCGCTTCCCTGGCGCTGTGCCTGCTCCAGGCGAATGCGGCGCCGCCGGAAGAAGCGACCTACAACATTCGCGCTCTCGTGCCGGATGCCGCGCTCAAGGCGGCGCAGGCCGCGCTGAAGAAATGCCGCGACAGCGGCTACCAGGTGGCGGTGGCGGTGGTGGATCGCAGCGGCCTGGCGCAGGTCATGCTGCGCGACCGCTATGCCGGTCCGCACACGCCGGAAACGGCGATCGGCAAGGCATGGACCGCTGTCAGCTTCCGCGCCAGCACCACCACGATGGCGGCGGAAACCCAGGCGGGCAAGACGGCCAGCGGCATCCGCCATCTGCCGAACGTGGTCATGGTCGGCGGCGGCGTGCTGATCGAGGGCGGCGGCGCCATCATCGGCGGCATCGGCGTCTCCGGCGCGCCGGGCGGCGACCTCGACGAGATGTGCGCCAAGGCGGGCATCGACGCCATCAAGGACGC
>PNJM01000191.1 GCA_013821865.1 Rhodocyclaceae bacterium | reverse complement strand
TGAGCATCGCGCAGGAATCCGGCGCCACGGTCACCGAGGAAGTCGGCGCCCTCATCCAGGCCACCGGCTTCACGCCCTATGACATGAGCAAGCTGCCGGAACTGGGCGCCGGCAAGAGCCCGAACGTGGTCGACCAACTCGGCCTGGAGAAGCTGGTCAAGGCGGCCAACGGCGGCGCGGTCAAGCGGCCCTCCGACGGCGCCGAGGTGAAGAGCGTGGTCTTCATCCAGTGCGCCGGCCAGCGCGACGAGGCGCAGGCGTCGGGCGGCAGGCACCTGCCCTACTGCTCCGGCCATTGCTGCGCCACCAGCATCAAGCAGGCGATGTATTTCAAGGACGCCAATCCCGCGATCGAGACGATGGTGATGTACACCGATCTGCGCGTGCCGGGCACCGGCGAGGATTTCTACCGCAGCGGCCAGGAGAAGGGGGTTCTCTTCACCAAGGGCAGGACGTCCTCCGTCGAGGCTGCCGGCAACGCCTGCAAGGTGAGCTTCAAGGACCTCATCCTCAACGAGGACGTGACGATCGACGCCGATCTCGTCGTGCTCGCCACCGGCATGGTCGCCAACTCCGGCGTAAATATCGACATGCCGGAGGAAGAGCAGGCCAAGATGGAAACGAAGCCGATCTCCATCCTCAACCTGAACTACCGCCAGGGCAAGGACATGCCGCAGCTGAAGAGCGGCTTCGCCGATTCGCACTTCATCTGCTTCCCCTATGAAACGCGCCGCACCGGCATCTACGCCGCCGGCCCGGTGCGCCGCCCCATGGATATCACCCAGGCCATCGAGGATGCCACCGGCGCCGCGATGAAGGCCATCCAGGCTGTGGAGAACGCCAGCCTGGGCCGCGCCGCCCATCCGCGCGCCGGCGACCTCTCCTATCCCATCGTGCGGCTGGAAGGCTGCACCCAGTGCAAGCGCTGCACGGTGGAATGCCCCTTCGGCGCCATCGACGAGGACGAGAAGCGCTTCCCGGTGTTCAACGAGTCCCGCTGCCGCCGCTGCGGCACCTGCATGGGCGCCTGCCCGGTGCGCGTCATCTCCTTCGAGAACTATTCGGTGGACACGGTGGGCATGCAGATCAAGGCGGTCGACATGCCAGACGAGTTCTCCGAGAAGCCGCGCATCCTCATCCTCGCCTGCGAGAACGACGCCTACCCGGCCCTCGACATGGCGGGCCTGCAGCGCAAGGTGTATTCCGCCTTCGTGCGCGCCATTCCGGTGCGCTGCCTGGGCTCGGTGAACACCATCTGGATCACCGACGCGCTCAACGGCGGCTGGGACGGGGTCATGATGATGGGCTGCAAGAAGGGCGAGGATTACCAGTGCCACTTCGTCAAGGGCTCGGAAATGGCCAGCTACCGCATGAGCAAGGTGGACGACACGCTGAAGCAGATGGGCCTGGAGACCGAGCGCGTGGCGAGCTACGAGGTCGCCATCACCGACATCGAGCGCGTGCCGCAGCTCATCGACGCGTACGCCGCCAAGATCAAGGAAATCGGCATGAGCCCCATGAAGGGCTTCGCGTGAGGCAAGGAGCGAAGAAATGAGCGAACAAGCCGTCACCCGCTACACGAACGATTTCCTCAGGGAAGTCGAGAAGAACGTCGAGGAAGGCCACTGGGTCAAGATGTGCATGCAGTGCGGCGTGTGTTCCGGCTCCTGCCCGCTCGGCTCGGCCTGGGCGCATCCGCCCCAGGAAATCTTCATGATGATCCGTGCCGGCAAGCGCGAGGAAGTGCTGTCCTCCGACTCCATGTGGATGTGCACCTCCTGCTACAACTGCATCGTGCGCTGTCCGCGCAAGCTGCCCATCACGCACATCATGCACGGCCTCGCCAACTACGCCCACCGCCTGGGCCTCGCCCCGAAGAACCAGCCGACGCGCCAGTTCGCCAAGATGTTCTGGGACAACCTGGTGCAGAAGGGCCGTGTGAACGAGCTGAAGCTCTCGCTCGGGCTCTATTTCAAGGACGGTTTCGTGCAAGGCATCAAGAACGCCCTGGCCATGCAGTCGATCGGCCTCGGCATGATGAAGGCCAGGCGTCTCAACCCCTTCGAGCTGTTCGGCGGGCACGCCTGCAAGGACCAGAAGGGCATCCAGGCCATGCTCAGGAAGGCTCGCGAGATCGAAGACCGCAAAAAAGGCTACACAGCCTAACGGAGACACGGAACATGGCGAAGAAGGAATACGCTTTCTACCCCGGCTGCTCCTCGCAGCTGAAGGCCTCGGCCTCGAACTATCTGACGTCGACCAATTCGATGTGCCAGGCGCTCGACGTCAAGCTCACCGAGATCCCCGACTGGAACTGCTGCGGCGCCTCGATCGGCTATGCCGAGGGCGGTGAACTGCCGCGCCACGTTCTCAACGCACGCAACTTCGCGCTCGCCGAGGCGCACCTGCCCGGCAAGGAAATCGTCGCCACCTGCGCCGCTTGCTGGCTGGGCGCGCGAGAATCGAAGGATCGCCTCGGCGCCGGTTCGCAGCTGCTGGCCGATACCAACGAAGCGCTGAAGGAAGCCGGCCTGCACTACAAGGGCGAGACGAGTATCCGCCACATGGTCGAGGTACTGATCGAGGACCTCGGCTACGACGCGCTCAAGGCACCGGTGGTGAAGCCGCTTGAAGGCATCAAGTTTGCCGGCTACGTCGGCTGCCAGACCAACCGTCCCTTCGGCATCGTCGGCGAGTCCTTCGAGAACCCCGTATACCTCGACAAGCTGGTCGAGACGGTGGGCGGCGAGGCGGTGCCCTACGACCAGAAGGTCACCTGCTGCGGCGGCGCGCTGGCCTTCTCCGAGCCGGACAAGTCGCAGAAGCAGATCCGCGACATCGTCGAGTCGGCCTACGACCACGGCGCCGAGATGATCGTCACGCCCTGCCCGCTGTGCCAGGCCAACGTCGAAATCTACCAGAGCGAGATCAACAAGAAGCAGGGCACCAAGTTCAACATGCCCGTTCTCTACTACAGCCAACTGATGACCGTGGCCTACGGCGGCAGCGCGAAGGAGGCCGGCCTCGACGGCCAGCTGATCCACGCGGCGAAGCTGGAGGAAATCGCAAAAAAATAGGCGGTTCTACCAAGTAAAAAAGCCGGCGGATGCCGGCTTTTTTGTTGCCCGCGGCACGGCCGCTTTCAGATACGCCGGTTTGCCGCGACGAACGCCACGCCGAGTTCCTCGTAGTTGCGCGTCACCGGAAACTGCGGGAATTCGCGGATCACGCTGTCCGGCGGGCAGAACAGGATGCCGGCATGGGCTTCCCCGAGCATGGCGGTGTCGTTGTAGGAGTCGCCCGCGGCGATGACCTTGAAGTGGAGCGACTTGAACGCCTTCACCGAGGCACGCTTCGCGTCGGGCTGGCGCAGCTTGTAGTCGCGCACGACGCCCTTCTCGTCCACCGCCAGCTTGTGGCACAGCAGCGTCGGATGGCCGAGCTGGCGCATCAGGGGCATGGCGAACTCGTAGAAAGTGTCCGACAGGATCACCACCTGGAAGCGCTCGCGCAGCCAGTCGATGAACTCGCGCGCGCCGGTCAGCGGCCCCATTTCCGAAATCACCGCCTGGATGTCGGGCAGGCCGAGCTGGTGTTGTTCGAGGATGCCCAGGCGGCCCTTCATCAGCTTGTCGTAGTCCGGCTCGTCGCGGGTCGTCCGGGAAAGCTCCGGAATGCCCGTGCGCTTCGAGAATTCAAGCCAGATTTCCGGAACCAGCACGCCTTCGAGATCAAGACACGCGATTTGCAAGAGAACCCCCGTCACGACAATCGCCGAGGCCGAAACGGCCGGCGCGGACAAAGCGCGCATTGTACTATCAAACCGCCTTCGCGATGAGACCCGAAAGGCGCGGCCTTGCCCCCGGGGGCCTCTTTTTCAGTCTAAAGAATCTTTCGCCGGTGCCGATGACTGGATAAGTATTTATCAATCAGTCAAATCGGGAAAGGACAACAAAAATGCTCGGTTCAACACGCGTCCGGCAGAAGCTCGCGCTACTTATCGCGCTGGCCGTCGCCACTCTTGCGGCCGTGGCGGCCTATGCCACGTTATCGGAACGTTCGACCATGATGGAAGGCCGGCGGCAGGAGGCCCAAGCCGTGATTCAGCTCGGTTACGGCCTGCTCGAGCACTACGGCAAACTCGCCCAGTCCGGCGCAATGGAGCCGAAGCAGGCGCAGGAGGCGGCCAAGGCGGCCATCGGCGCCCTGCGCTACGACGGCGCCAACTACCTGTTCCTGCTCGACCTGAAGTACAACATGGTGAAGAATCCGGTGAAACCGGAAACCGAAGGCAAGAGCATGGGGGATGTCAGGGATGCGAACGGCACGCGCATGATTGTCGAGCTGGTGGAGGCGGCCAGGCGCGGACGCGGCGAGTTCGTCGAATATCTCTGGCCCAAGACCGCCGGCGAGGAGCCGGTAGGCAAGATATCCACGGCGAAACTCTACGAGCCTTGGGGATGGGTAGTCGGCTCGGGTCTCTATGTCGACGACGTTGCCCGCGCCTTCCGTGCAAAGGCACTGCTGTTTTCTGCGGTAGGGATGCTGGCTCTCATACTGCTGCTGGGTGCTTCGATCTTCGTCGCGAACGGCATCACGCGCCCGCTTGAATCGCTGCGCGCCACAATGTCCCATATCGAAAGCAGCGGGGATCTCTCGTTGCGGGCCAACATCACGGCCGGCGGCGAAATCGGCGAGATCGGGCGCTCCTTCAATCAGATGATGGACCACTTTCAGACGGTCATTCGGGAAGTGCACGTCGCGGTGGAAAGCCTGTCCGCCGCGACAGTGCGTCTCGTGGAAAGCGCGAGCACGATCGAGTCCGGCTCGGGTGCCCAGAGCGAGTCCGCCTCTTCCGCGGCTGCGGCGATCGAGGAGATCAGCGCGAGCATCGACCAGATCGCCGACAACGTCAGTCAGGCCGCCGCCCTCTCGGGCGATCTGCGGCAGTTTTCCGGAAGCGGACGCCAGGTAGTCCAGGAGGCAGCCAACGAGATGAAGCGCATCGCCGAAGCCGTCGATTGTTCGGCCCGCTCGGTGCAGGAACTTGGCAGCCGTTCCCAGCGCATC
>PNJM01000190.1 GCA_013821865.1 Rhodocyclaceae bacterium | reverse complement strand
GTGTCGTTGCCGCCGGCACCGTTGAGCACGTCGCGCCCGCCGCCGCCGACGATGGTGTCGGCGCCCTCGGTGCCGGTGATGGTGTCGCTGTAGCCGCCGCCGTCGATGTAGGCGATATTGAGCACTTCGATCCCCGTGAGATCGATGACGTCGTTGTCGCCCAGCCCGGCAATCACATTGACGCCCGCCCCGCCGTCGATGCGCTCGATGCCGTTGGCGGGAGCGAGGTTATGCACGCGGAGGGTGTCGTTGCCGGCCCCGCCCAGGATGGTGTCGAAGCCGGCGCCGCCGTTGAACGTGTCGTATTCGGCGTCGCTGCCGTTGATGAGGAAGGTGTCGTCGCCGCCGGCACCGTTGAGCACGTCGCGCCCGCCGCCGCCGATGAGGAGGTCGGCGTAGTCGGTGCCGGTGAGGGTGTCGCCGTAGCCGGTGCCGGTCAGAGTGCGGCCGATACTGATGGCGAAATCATCGCTCGCCGTCGCGCCCGTCTGATCCTGTCCCGACACCCGCAGCGTCAGCGTGGCGGGCGCTCCTTGGGGCGGGGTTCCGCTCAGGGTGCGCGTGGCGGCATCGAAGCTGAGCCAGGACGGCAGCGGATCGCCGTTGGCCAGATTCGCGCTGTAACTGAGCGTGTCGCCAACATCGATATCGGCGAAAGCATCGGCCGGCACGGTGAAGCTGAAGGCCTGCCCTTCGGTGGCTGCCTGGTCGGCAACAGCATTCGCCGCGAAGGGTGCGTCGTTGGCATTGGTCACCGAGAAGGCGAAAACATCCGAGGCGCTGGCACCGGCATCGTCTGTGGCCGTCACGCGCACGCTCAGCGTGCCCACCTCGGCATTGCCCGGCGTGCCGCTGAAGCTCCTGGTGCCGGCATCGAAGGAAAGCCAGGCCGGCAACGGCGTTCCCTCGACAAGCTCCGCACGGAGATGCAGTTGATCCCCCGCATCGGGATCGACGAAAGCGCCCTCGGGAAGCCGGAACACGAAGGGCTGGTCCTCGATCGCCGCCTGTGCCCCAATCGCCTGGTTCACCACCGGCGCGTTGTTCTGGGGCGCCACGATCCTCTGCTCCAGCGTTGCTGCGTCCCAAGCGGTGCCGTCGGCGAACTCGACGCGAGCCACCCGATTCTCGATCCAATCGAACCAGTGCAAAAGGGACAACGCCTCGCCGGTGTCCCGGATCGTCAAAACGAGCGTCCCGTTGTCGCGCGACACCGTGACATCCGCAGATGCGACATCGTCGGCAAAGCGAACCGTATCCGCCTCCGCCGGATCGGCGTAGCTCTGGTCCACTTGGTCCTGCCCGCTGCCGCGGCCAAAACGATACACATCGTTGCCGGCATGCCCGACCAGCGTGTCGTTCCCCTCCCCGCCATCCAGCACATCATCGCCACCCAGGCCCATCAGTAGATCGTTGCCGGCTCCTGCGGCAATCCTGTCGGAGATATCCGTTCCCAATAGCCAATCGTCGTAATCTGTTCCGACAATATCGTTGTACTCGGGCCTGGGTGGGGCCAAGGCAATCATTTCACCCATCGTAAGCGATCGTCCGTCGGCAAAGCGGAAGCTTTCGATGCCCCATCCTAAAAGGTCATCGGCATTGGGCACGACTATGCGGGCGACGCTCCCGGCACCATAGGTGATGTCCAGCGTGAAGTGAAAGGCATCGTTGCCTTCCAGGCGAACGCTGCCCCAGGCGAAAGCCAGGTCTTCCGGCGCAATGCCGGGGCCGAACCGGACGACATCCTCGGCGATGTAGCCTGCCCGCACCAGCGGCGCCAGCCCGGCAGAATCGTTTGCCTTTAGCTGCAGGTTCTCAGGGAGGACATCCAGGTAAAGAACGCTGGCTGTTATCCCCTCCTGCGATAGCGAGGCGGCGTACGCCTGTGCCTCTTCCTCAGAGCCGAAATACGCGTTCCACGCTCCGTCAATCGTCCATTGCCCCCCATGGAAGTATCGGTCCGACCAGTGTTCGACACCAATGCCGCTGAAGAAAGGATCCAGAACCGCGTAGTAGTACTCTGGTTCGCCTTCATAAAAGCCGATCCATCCCTCATCGATCACCAGGTCGGTGCCCTGATCAAGGCCTGCAAAGTAATACCGGTTGGTTTCATCAACCTCATACGAGGAAATGTCCCGCCCCCAGAGTTGATCATCGCCGCGCCCGCCAAACATGGCCGCGCCGTTGTAGAGGCGATCGTCCCCGTCGCCGCCGTCGATCATGCCCTGCGTGGTGACGGTATCATTGCCTGCCCCCGCTTCGACCAGGTTGCCCCCTGTGATTTCATTGTCGCCAGCGTCGCCCTGGACGATCTGGAACGTATAGGTGGCATCGCTCCCGGAGTAGGTCGCCCGGCCCACGTTCGGAAAAAGCTGGCCCGGCGGCGGAATGAGGGCAGGAGGGGCCGAAAGAATGCCGGCGATGCTCCCTCTCGCGAAGCCCGACTGATAAGTGCGGGTATTCGTAGAGGTCAGGATGCCGGTGGCGCCGCTCCCGGAAGTCACGATACTTACGCCGTTCCACCGGCTTGTCTGCTGGGCGGAGAGGCTGGTTGTCGTCCAGCCCAAGCCGACCCATCTTTGGATCTGATACGAGCTCTGCTGCCTGCTCCAGGTGTCGGCATAGAACGCCGAAGACGCCTGCACCGTATTGGTTGCGACCCTGAAGCGATCGTCCTGGATCGCAGGGCTTTGCGCAGGCCGCCAGTCGTCGAGCGAATAGGTTCTCGTATCCGTGCTCGTCCCGCCCGAAAACCACTGAATTTGATTCACCTGCGTCTGCTGCCCTGAAACAAAGCTGGCCAGGGCATCCGTCGTTCGGTACCGTCTCAGCTCGTTTGCGCCGGTATATTGGTACCCTTGACCAATGCGTTCATTCACGACGGCCAGCTTGCTGGATTGCTCGTAGTCGGTCTTCAGCGCCTGGAGCCATTCGCGTTCCCTGGCCGAGGTGCCGGACAGCAGCTCCGCCGCCGTCGCGGTGCCGCCCGAGGTATCGTGGATCACCCACGCCTGGGGGGCATCGAAATAGCCCTGGATGACCGCACTGGCCGCCGCTCCGGGCATCCGCATCACCAGGTCTGTGCCGTCGCGGCGCGCATCGATGTCCGCCAGCGAGATGCCCACGCCCAGTTCGATGCGTCCGCCGTCCGCATCGACCAGGGTATCGCTGCCCGATCCGGCATTGACCACATAGACATCCGCCCCCTCGCCGCCAATCAGGACGTCATCGCCGGTGCCGCCGTTGAGCACGTCGTTGCCTTCCGCTCCCGTCAGCGTATCGTCGCCGGCGGCGCCGTTGAGCACGTCATCTCCGGCCAGCCCGCGGATGCGGTCGTTGAAACCGGTGCCATCGACCGCATCGCCGTCCGCCGTGCCGGCGAGCTCGATGCCGGATGCGAGGAGCTCGCCGTACGTCAGGGTGCCGCCGCCGGCGAACTGCAGGGCGCCGATGGGCGGATTCTCGAACGGCCTGTCACGATCGAATCCGGCAAGGCGCAGGGCGCTGTCCGGATTGGCGCCGATGCCGACGACCAGGTCGCCGCCATCGAGCGACAGCCGCAAGTCCGCGGCGGCAATGCCCGCGCCCAGGCGGATGCGGCTGGGCGCGTTGCCCGGGCCCAGGCTGCGCAGGGTATCGACGCCGTCGCCCGGCCGGTAGTCGATCACGTTGTTCCCGCCGGCCACCTCGATCAGGTCGTTGCCCTTGCCGCCGGCAAGCGTATTGCCCGAGCCATTCACCCTGAGCCGGTCGTCGCCGCGCCCGCCGGCGAGCAGGGCGTTGTCGGTGGCGATATCCAGGTTGAGGGTTTGCCGAACGGTCGATTCGAGGAATTCGACGGGGGTCAGAACGGCGCCGTTGCCCAGCCCGAAGCTGCGGATCGTGCCGGCCATCCCGTTGGCGATAACGAGTTGCCCCGCCCCGGAGAAGTCCACTACGAGATCGTTGCTGCCAACGGCCTGCCCCGCCTCGACGGCGCCGATGTCCACGCCCTCCAGCACCAGGGTATTGACGCCGCCGGCGTCCTGGATGAGGTCGATCACCCCCCCTGACGCGGCGAGGGTAGCCGCCGCATCGATCACATAGGTGTCGTCGCCCAGGCCGCCGTCCAGAACATCCGCCCCCGCGCCGCCGATGAGCAGGTCGTCTCCATCGCCGCCGCTGAGCTGGTCGTCGCCGGCGCCGCCGAGTAGCTGATCATTGCCCGCCTCCCCGACCAGGATGTCGGCGCCCTCCCCCCCGTCCAGGGTGTCGTTGCTGTCGCCGCCGCCCAGGCCGTCGTCGCCGGCGCCGCCGAAGAGCTGATCGTTCCCGGCTTCGCCGAAGGCCAGGTCGTCGCCGTCCCCGCCGTCCAGATAGTCGTCGCCGGCCTCACCGTGCAGTTCGTCGCGGCCTTCGCCGCCGGACAGAACATCCTTGCCGTGGTACCGGGCGTCCAGCGAAGACTCGTCACCGTCCAGGTAATCGTCGCCGGCGCCGCCGCGGATCTCATCGTCGCCGCCGCTCCCGACGAGGATATCGTCGCCGGCGCCGCCGTCGATATAGTCGTCGCCGTGGAATTCTCCCGGCGTCACGGCATCGTCGCCGTCGATCTGATCGTTGCCCTCGTCCCCGTACAGCACGTCATCGTTACCGTTGCCCACGATGAGGTCGTCGCCGGCGCCGCCATCGAGGAAGTCCTGCCCATGCAGCACGCCCGGCAGGCCGGGGGTTTCCGGATCGGCACTGTCGTCGAGATCGTCGCCGGAGAGCACGTCCGCGCCTGCCCCGCCGTAGATCGTATCCGCGTCCTCGCCGCCAAACACCACATCTTCATCCGCCCCGCCGTCGAGCCGATCATCGCCGCCCTGGCCGAAGATCCAATCCTGGCCGCCACCGCCGTAAATGACGTCGTCGCCGCCTTCACGCTGCTCGACGGAAATAACCGGCGTGTAGCGATAGGAATAGATGCGCTTGCCTGCCCGCACGTCCTCGACGGTGTGCTGCACCGCGTAGCCCGTGTATCGGGCGTGCTGGTACAGGGGCTGGCTTTCCTCGTCGCCCACCAGATGGTCGTCGCCGCCGCCGCCGAGGATGACGTCGTCCCCCTGCCCGCCCAGCGCGAC
>PNJM01000189.1 GCA_013821865.1 Rhodocyclaceae bacterium | reverse complement strand
GCGCACATCCATCTCGGCCTGCCCGGCGTGCGCCGCGGCGACCCGGACTATTTCCCCCTCCTGGTCGGCAATTACATCCTGGGCGGCGGCGGTTTCGTGTCGCGCCTGACCAAGGAAGTGCGCGAAAAGCACGGCTATGCCTACAGCGTGTACAGCTACTTCCAGCCGATGAAGCAGCCCGGGCCGTTCCAGATCGGCCTGCAGACCAAGCGCGAACAGGCCGGCGACGCGCTGAAAGTGGTCGAGGCGACGCTGGATGAGTTTCTCGCGAAAGGGCCGACGAAAGAGGAAGCGCTCGCCGCCAAGCGCAATCTGGTCGATGGCTTCGGCCTGCGTCTGGACAGCAACCGCAAGATACTCGAATACCTGGCGGTGATCGGCTTCTACGAACTGCCGCTTTCCTACCTCGACGATTTCCCGCGCAAGGTGGAAGCCGTCACCGCGGCGGATATCCGCGCCGCCTTCCAGCGCCATGTGCGGCCCGCGCACATCGTGACGGTGATCGTGGCTGGAAACTAAGTGCCGCGCGTGCGCATCGTCGGCGGCGAATGGAAGCGGCGCCTCGTCAATGTACCGTCGGTCGTCGGCTTGCGGCCGACGCCGGATGCCGTGCGCGAGACGCTGTTCAACTGGCTGGGCCAGGATCTGACGGGCCTGGACTGCCTCGATCTTTTCGCCGGCAGCGGCGTGCTGGGCTTCGAGGCGGCCTCGCGCAGCGCCGCGCACGTGACGCTGGTGGAGCGCGATCCGCGTGCTTTCGCCGCGCTCAAGGACAATGCCGGTGCCTTTGAAAGAGACGGGAAAACGGGCCGGCTGGAGTTGGTAAGGGCGGATGCGCTAAAATTCGTCTCCCGCCCCACCCGGCGCTATGACCTGCTGTTCTTGGATCCGCCCTATCATCAGGGCTGGATAGAGCGCGTCGAGCCCTGGCTGGCCGGCGTGCTGGCGCCGAACGCCAGGATTTACGCGGAAGCCGAGCGTGCGCTGGAGCGCATCGGCGCCTGGACCTGCGTCCGCCAGGGACGCTCCGGCCAGGTTTTTTACCATCTGCTGGAGGCGGAACTGAAATGAGCAACGGCATCGCGGTCTATCCGGGTACCTTCGATCCCGTGACCCGCGGTCACGAAGATCTGGTGCGGCGCGCTTCGCGACTGTTCGAGCGGGTCGTGGTCGGCGTGGCCGACAGCCGCACGAAGCGGCCGTTCTTCAGCCTGGAGGAACGCGTGGACATGGCGCGCGGAGTGCTGGCTGCCTATCCCAACGTGTCAGTGCTGGGCTTCAACGGCCTGCTCATGGATTTCATGCGCGAGCAGAACGCTCACGTCATCCTGCGGGGGCTGCGCGCCGTGTCGGACTTCGAATACGAGTTCCAGATGGCAGGCATGAACCGCAACCTCTATCCGGATGTCGAAACGGTATTCCTGACGCCGGCCGATCAATACATGTTCATCTCCGCCACCATGGTGCGCGAGATCGCGGTGCTCGGCGGCGATGTCGGCAAATTCGTGCAGCCGATGGTGCAGGAGCGCCTGCGGCAAAGAATCAGTGCAATTCAGTAAAGAGGAAATTTGAAATGGCTTTGATGATTACGGACGAGTGCATCAACTGCGACGTGTGCGAGCCGGAGTGCCCGAACGGCGCGATCTCGCAAGGCGCGGAGATCTACGAGATCGATCCGGACAAGTGCACCGAGTGCGTCGGCCACTTCGATACCCCTCAGTGCGTCGAGGTGTGTCCGGTGGACTGCATCCCGAAGAATCCCGACCGCGTCGAGGACAAGGATCAGTTGATGCAGAAGTTCCTCAAGCTGACGGCCGAGAAGGCCTGAAAACCTGCAACGGGTCAGGCTGCGCGGCTGAGCGCGGCCTGACCCGCTTCCGCATGAAGCGCCGCGCGAAGCGCCGCGGCGATGTCGTTCAGTTCCCCTAGCTGCCCTTCCAGCATCGTGTGCATCTGCGCCAGTTCCCTGACCCGGTCCTCCAGCGTGTCGGTGGCCTGGTGGATGCGCTTGATGCTTTCCAGGCGGCGCTTCAATTGCAGCTGATACTCGCGCACCTGGGTTTCCAGCGGCGCCATGATGGCGCGCAGCCAATGGTCGGCGTCGCGGTTGATCAACTCGAAAATGCGCCGCACCTGGATCGCCACCGTCTCGAAAAAGCGCTGCGTCAGCCCCTTCTTGGCGTGCGTCACCATGTTGAGGAGGGTGTTGAAGTGGGCGTTGAAGCTCGTCTCGAGGCCGTTGATTTCCTTTTCATAGCGCAGCAGCGAGAAGGGCACGGGTGCGGAAAGTTTCATGCCATGTTCTGTCGAAAAGCGTTCGTACATCGCTTCCATCATCTTCATGATCTCGGCGACCTCGTCCCTGGACTTGTCCAGGTTTCCGCGCACGTGGCGGAAGTAGCCGGTCATCGCATCGCGCAGGCCCTTGGTAAACCTGGCTTCGAGCATGGTTTCGCGCGTGTGCCGCGTCTCTTCGCGCAGCGCATCCAGGCCGAGGTGCGAGTACAGGTTGTTGGTGAGCTGGGAGAACACGCTGCGCACCGCATAGTAGCGCTGCAGCCCCCGCTCGAACTCGTCCTTTTCGCTCTTCACCTTGCGCATCATGTATTCGATGACGCTCTGGTTCTTGCCGCGCAGCTCGGTCAGCTCCTGCAACTGCTCGGCAATGCCGCGACGGCGCGTCTCCAGCAACGCGCGCGTGCGGGCGACCAGGTCGGACGCCTCCGCCTCGGTGTTGTCGCAGACGATGCCCTGCTTGGCCGGGATCAGCTCGGCGGTGAGTGCCTGTTCGAGCTGGAGCAGGCGGCTTCTCGCCAGCAGTTCGGCATCGCCGTTGATCTTGGCCAGCAGCCCTTTCTGCGCCGAGACGGGGAAGATGTGGCCGGTGTCGAGTTCGAGGATATTCGAGCAGGTCTTCCTCTGGCCTTCGATCTCGGCATCGATCTCCGCTTCGGAGCGGATGCCGTCCCACAGGCCATCGATCTTGTTGAGCACGGCGATGCGGCCCTTCTGGCGCCCGCGCGCGCCGTTGACATGGTCGCGCCAGACGGCGAGGTCGGACTGCGTCACGCCGGTGTCGGCGGCGAGGATGAACAGGATGGCGTGGGCGTTGGGCAGCTGCGAGAGCGTCAGTTCCGGCTCGGCGCCGATGGCGTTCAGGCCCGGCGTGTCGAGAATGACCAGCCCCTGCTCGAGGAGGGGATGGGGGAAATTGATGACGGCGTGGCGCCAGCAGGGGATCTCGACCAGGCCTTCGGCGTCCGACCTGAGTCCTTCCTCGCCTTCCGCATCGATGGCGAAACCGAGCCTGGCGGCCAGTTCCCGCGATACGCGCTTCTGCTCGCCGACGCGCAGCAGCGCTGCGTGCATGGCATCGGCCGAGCCGGTATCCAGCCCGACCGTGCGCCATTCCTCGGGGAAGCGCTTGAATTCGTGGACGCTGGCATGGGTTGCTCGCGTTTCGATGGGCAGCAACTCGATCATCGGCGGCTTGCCCGTGTCGAACATCAGTTCGGTCGGGCACATGGTGGTGCGGCCGGCGCTGGAGGGCAGGATGCGCTGGCCGTAGTCGCCGAAGAAGATGGCGTTGATCAATTCCGACTTGCCGCGCGAGAACTCGGCGACGAAGGCGATGATCAGCTTGTCCTCGCGCAGGCGTTCGAGCAGCTGCTGCAGGCGCAACTCGCTCTGCGCGTCGCCGAGCTCGTTGTCGCCCAGCCAGTCGCGCAGGCGGATCAGGTTGTCGGAAACCGCCGTGCGCCAGCCGCTGTAAGCGGAGAAGTGCTGGACCAGCCCCATGGTCCCTCCGGAAAGTGCTGTAAAAACGCCAATTTAGCATAACAGGTTGAAGTTGTCCCACAGGGATTTCCTCTGGTCACAACGCAGCTTGGCGGGCAGCGGATGCCGTTCGTCAGCGCTGGCAGCGCGGGCAGAAGAAAGTGGAGCGCTGCCCCAGGCGTGCGGCGCGTATCCTTGTCCCGCACGCGCGACAGGGCTCACCCTCGCGGCCATAGACGAAGTAATGCTGCTGGAACCAGCCCGCGCAGCCGTCGCTGTGCATGAAATCGCGCAGCGTGCTGCCGCCGGCGGCGAGCGCCGCCTGCAGCGTTTCCCGCACTGCCGGCACGAGGCGGGCGCAGCGCTCGCGCGACAGCCGGCCGGCCGGCGTGCGCGGGTCGATGCGGGCGCGGAACAGGCTTTCGGACGCGTAGATGTTGCCCACGCCGACGAGGACATGGCTGTCCATGAGGAAGAGCTTGATTGCCGCGGCCCGGCCTCGCGTTGCGGCATGCAGCCGGTCGGCGGTGAATTCGGCGGAAAGCGGCTCGATTCCCAGCGGTGCGATGAGAGGGTGGGCGGCGACATCGCCTCTCTCCCAGAGGACGGCACCAAAGCGGCGCGGGTCGCGCAGCCTGAGCGCCGTCGCGCCGAAAACGAGATCGAGATGGTCATGCCGGCCGGCGGGTTCGGCGGCCGGCACCAGGCGCAGGCTGCCGGACATGCCGAGATGCACGATCAGCGTGCCGCTGCCGAAATCGAACAGCAGGTATTTGCCGCGGCGGCCGATGTCGCGCAGCACTTGACCGGCGAGAATTCGCCCGAGCGTGCGCGGCAGCGGGTAGCGCAGGGTGGGGTTGCGCACCACGACGGCATCCACCGTCCGGCCCGGCAGGTCGGCCAACAGGCCGCGGCGGGTGATTTCGACTTCGGGCAATTCGGGCATGATGTGAAGAAAGGCCGCGTGCTTCGCGCGCTTGCCGCTGGGTGGAAAACCCCCTAACATGGGGCGAAATGATTGTACGCCTCAAAAGCCAAGCCCCTTTTCCCTTTTCTCGAATGATATCATTATCCCGTCTGCATTTTCTCGCCGTTGCCGGCCCGGCGCTGATTCTTGCTGCCTGCGCGCAAGGCCCGGCTCGGCCCATGACCGAGCCGGCGCCGGCGCAAGTGAAAGGGGGCGGCGAACCGAAGCAAAGCGGCGAACCGAAGGCGAAAGCACGCATCGAGCCGCTGCCCGCACAGGAACTGACGCCGCAGATCCTTTACCAGGCGCTGCTGGCGGAAATTGCCGGACAGCGTGGCAACCTCAGTCTCTCCGTGTCCGCCTATCTCGATCTGGCCAGGAGCACGCGCGATCCGCGCATCGCCCGGCGCGCCGCC
>PNJM01000188.1 GCA_013821865.1 Rhodocyclaceae bacterium | reverse complement strand
ACCAGGGCATGATAATGTTCCTTGATTTCGCGCTCGAGTTTCTCGGGGAAGGGCAGGTCCACGATCCACTGGCGGATCTGCGCGCCGGTGGCGGCGAGCGCCTCGACGTCGTCGACATCCAGGCGGTCGAGAGCCGCGTTGATGCGGCCGGCCAGCCCCTGGTGGGCAAGAAAATCGCGATAGGCCTGGGCGGTGGTGGCAAAGCCGCCCGGAACGCGCACCCCGGCATGGGCCAACTGGCTGATCATTTCTCCGAGCGAGGCATTCTTGCCGCCGACCTGCTCCACATCGCTCATGCGCAGTTCGTCGAAACCGATTACGTACCGGGTCATTTCAGGCTCATTTCAGTAATTTCCGAGTTGAGTCAAAGAAGCAAACAATTTATTTTATCGCCTTTGATTGTACCGCGCAGGCTAGGGTTTTCCCCATGACAGATCGGCACTCGAGAACCGTTTTCTTCATCTCCGACGGCACCGGCATTACCGCCGAAACGCTGGGCCACAGCCTGCTCACCCAGTTCGAGAGCATCCGCTTCCGGCAGGTTCGCATTCCATTCGTTTCATCGCTGGGGAAGGCCAAGGATTGTCTCTGGCAGATCCGCCAGGCCGCGGAGGAGGATGGCATACGCCCCATCGTTGTCACCACCCTGGTGGATGCCAATGTCGGCAAGGTGCTGCGCGAGGCAGATGCTCTCTTTCTCGACTTCTTCGAGGCTTTCATCGTACCGCTGGAAGAGGAACTGGGAGCCAAATCCACGCACACCATCGGCCGCTCTCACGGCCAGCCTTCGAGCCAGGACTACACGAACCGCATCGAGGCCGTCAATTTCACCCTGGCCCACGACGACGGAGCTTCCGACAAGGGGCTCGACAAGGCCGAGGTTATCCTGATCGGCGTCTCGCGCAGCGGGAAAACGCCGACCAGCCTTTATCTCGCGCTGCAGTTCGGCATCCGGGCCGCCAACTACCCGCTCATACCCGAGGACTTCGAGCGCAATCGTCTGCCGGATGCCCTGTACAAGCACCGTGCCAAACTGTTCGGCCTGACCATCGCGCCGGAGCGGCTGCACAAGATCCGTCATGAGCGCCGTCCGGACAGCCGCTACGCTTCATTGGAGAACTGCCGCTACGAGATCGGAGAAGCGCAGAAGCTGATGCTGCGCGAGGAAATCCGCTGGCTCGACTCGACAACCAAGTCCATTGAGGAAATTGCCGCAACCATCATGCAGGAGGTCAAGCTGGACCGGCACGTGTTTTGATCCAGGCCTTCTGCCGTACTTCCTCGAACAGGCACACCGCCGCCGCCGCCGCCACGTTGAGCGACTCGGTCTTGCCGGACATGGGAATCAGGGCCGAATGCCGCGCCAGCTTTTCCAATTCCCCGGACAGCCCCGCTCCTTCGTTGCCGAAGATCCAGGCCACCGGCCCGGTGAGATCGAGCTCGTAGATCGTCTTGTCGCCATGCGGGCTTGTGGAGATGCTGCAGCCGGCATGATTGCGCAGCACTTCTTCCAGCGCGGCATGCTCGTGAATGCGCAGGACGAAATGCGCCCCCATCGCCGCCCGCAGCACGCGCGGAGACCAGGCCTGGGCACAGCCCGTGCCGAGGAATACATCGGATATGCCCGCCGCCGCGGCTGAGCGCAGGATCGAGCCGAGATTGCCCGCATCCTGGATGGCATCGAGGAGGACGCAGGATCTGCCTGCCGTCATGCCCGGTTTCGGTGCCGGAACGGGAATGAGGGCGAGAATGCCGGTGGGCATGGCCACCGGGCTGATCTCTGCGAACAGGGCATCGCTGAAACAGAGCGGGGCCGCCTTTTGGTGCCTCTCGAAAAAAGCCCTGATTTCAGCCTGTCCGGCGCCGGTTTCGCTGACCGCAAGGAGTTCGGGCAGGCCGAAATGCTCCGTGCAGGCAGTGACGAGGTGCATGCCGTCAATCAGCGTCCTGCCCTGCTTGCGGCGTTCGCGCGATGATTCTGCGAGGCTGCGCAGCAGCTTGAAGGTGGCGTTGTCGCGGGAAGTGATTTTCTTCATTTGTTTCCGAAAGTATAGTGACATTCACATGCCCGCAGCCAGAGTCATCATAGTCACCCCCGCCCCGCCGGGTTCGCGCGCCGGCAACCGCAACACGGCGACGCGCTGGGCGCGCATCCTGCGCGGGTTGGGCTGCCGGGTTTCCATCAGGACGGAATGGGACGGCTCGGCCTGCGACCTGATGGTGGCACTGCATGCGCGCAGGAGCCATGCCTCGATCAAGTCCTTTCGGGTATGCCACCCCGACAAGCCGGCCGTGCTGGCATTGACCGGCACCGACGTCTACCGCGACATCCACAACGACCCGGATGCCGGAGAATCCCTGGAACTGGCGACGCGCCTGATCGTACTCCAGGAAGCGGCGCTGGCGGAACTCACCGCCGGCCAGCGGGCCAGGGCGCGCGTGATCCATCAGTCCGTCGCGACACCTCTTGCTTGTGATCCGCCGTACCGGGTCTTCCGCGCTGCTGTCCTCGGACATCTGCGCGAGGAGAAGGACCCCTTTCGCATGGCGCTGGCACTGCGCCATTTCCCCCGGACGGCGCGCATCCAGGTTGTGCAGGCAGGCAAGCCGTTGTCCGCCGCCATGGAGAAGGAAGCATCGAGACTGATGCGGATCGAGCCGCGCTACCGCTGGGTCGGCGAACTGCCGCACTGGAAAACGATGCGCCTGCTCTCCCGCAGCAACGTCATGGTGATCAGTTCCGTGCTGGAAGGCGGCGCGCATGTGGTGTCGGAAGCCATTGCCCTCGGCGTTCCGGTGATCGCTTCGGACATTCCCGGCAACCGCGGATTGCTCGGCGACGATTATCCTGCCTGTTTCCCGGTAGGAGATGACGCGGCGCTGGCCGGGCTGGTTCAGCGTGCCATGGAAGACGAGGACTTTCTGCGCGAGCTTGGGTCGGCGGTGATACGGCGGCGCCCGCTGGTCTCACCCCGCCGCGAAGCCAAAGCATGGCGCAAGCTGCTGGCAGAGCTTGGCCTCCGGACCTTCAGGAAGCCAGGTAGCGGCCCAGCGTCGCGATCGCGATCGTGACGTAGCCCAGGATCAGGTTGACGCCGACCATGCGGCGGATCTGGTTGAGCGCCGCCCCCGCCTCCTTCCACGCCCTGTCCGCCACGCCTCGTTTCAGCCGCCGGTAGGGCGCGAAGAAAACGTGGGCGAATACGAACATCATGGCGATGCCGCTGGCCATCATGAGATGCCAGGAGAGCGGCGCCAGCCGGAAGCCGATCTGCAGGATCATGGCGAAGCCGCTGAACAGAATCAGAGCCACCGCAATCCATACCCAGGGGAAAAACCGCGCGAAGACGCCCGCCCAGAGCGGCAGCCGCTGCGGCGGATCGAGTTGCTGCACAGCGGCCGGGCGCAGGCACTGATGTGCAAAGTGCATCCCCCCCACCCAGACCACCACGCTGACAACGTGCAGGAGCAGCCAAAGCGGTTTCCAGTCCATCATTTGACTTCTCCTTGGATAAGTTCGCGCACCGGGCCGAAGCTGCGGCGATAGATGGCGATCACGCCGTGGCTGCGCAGTGCCGCCAGATGCGCAACCGTCGGATAACCCTTGTGCCGATCCAGGCCGTACTGCGGATGCAACGCATGCAGGCGCAGCATCTCGGCGTCGCGCACCGTCTTCGCCAGGATCGAGGCGGCCGAGATGGCCGCCACGGTGCTGTCGCCTTTGACGATTGCCCGCACCGGGATTTCCACGCACGGGCAGTGCATGCCATCCACCAGCACCTCGTCCGGGCGCAGCGCCAGCGATTCCACCGCCCGGCGCATTGCCAACAGCGTGGCCTGCAGGATGTTGAGGGCGTCGATCTCCTCGACCGTGGCGCTGGCCACCGCCCAGGCCAGCGACCGTTCGCGGATCAGCGGCGCGAGCCTGTCGCGGGTGCGCTCGGGAAGTTTCTTGGAATCGGCCAGGCCGTCGATCGGGTCGCGTGGATCGAGAATTACGGCGGCGGCAAAAACAGGTCCGGCCAGCGGGCCACGTCCGGCTTCGTCGACGCCGCAGATCAGGCTGCTTGTGCCCAATCTTCCGCCCGGTTCAGATAAGGCAGGATCGCCGCAGCCGCCTTCTCCGCCGTATTCTGCCTGAGTTGCTCGTGCAGAGAAGAGAACACACCTGCGACACGGTTGCAGATTTCGCGGTCTTCGACCAGATTGCCCAGGGCCTGCGCAAGGTTGTCGGGGGTGGCCTCGTCCTGCAGGAACTCAGGCACGACGAAACGTCCTGCCAGAATGTTGGGCAGGCCGACATAGGGCTGGTACTTCATGCGCCGCATGATGCGCCAGGACCACGGCGACATGCGATAGGCGATGACCATGGGTTTCTTGAGCAGCGCCGCTTCCAGCGTTGCCGTGCCGCTGGCGACGAGCACCGCATCCGCCGCCGCTATGGCGTCCTGGGCATGGCCGAACAGGCGGGTGATGGGGATATCCTGGGCAGCGCAGTCGTACAGCGCCTGCTCGAACAGGTCACGCGTCTCCCGCGTCGCCAGCGGCACCAGGAAGCGTGCATCGGGGAAACGCTCATGCAACCGCTTGGCGGTCTCGATGAAGGCCCTGCCCATGTAGTGCAGTTCGGACTGCCGGCTGCCTGGCAACAGGGCGAATATATGCTGCTCGGTGGGCAAGCCCAGCCGCTCGCGTGCCGCCGCCTCATCGACTTCGAGCGGAATCACGTCAGCCAGGGGATGTCCAACATAGGTGACCGGGATGTTGTGGCGGCGATAGATCTCCTCTTCGAACGGGAACAGCGTCAGCATGTGCGACACCGACCTGGCGATGCCAAGAATACGGCCGCCGCGCCATGCCCAGATCGAGGGACTGACGTAATGAATGGCGGGAATGCCGCGCGCCTTGAGCCGGCGCTCCAGGTCAAGATTGAAATCCGGCGCATCGACGCCGATGAAGGCGTGCGGCGGGTTCCGCAGCAATTCTGCCGACAGCCTGCGACGGATGCCGGTGATCTCGCCGTAGTGCCTGAGCACCTCCGCATAACCTCTTACCGCTAGCTTTTCCGCCGGGTAGAGCGCATTGAAGCCGGCCGCCTGCATTTTCGGTCCGCCAATGCCAAAAAACTGCGCATCGGGGAGCCGCATTCTCAACGCCGCGATAAGATGGCTGGCAAGCAGGTCGCCGGATGCCTCGCCGGCCACCATTGCGATGCGGATCGGATCGGCCACGGCTAGCGGATGATGCCCC
>PNJM01000187.1 GCA_013821865.1 Rhodocyclaceae bacterium | reverse complement strand
GCGACCCCGAACAGCGCGAGCGCGAGCTTTTCGCTGCGCTGCCGAAGCAGGTCGCGCATGCCAAGGCCAACGCGCCCGCATTCGCCGAGCTGTACAAGGACATCGATCCCGCAGCGGTGAACAGCCGCGCGGCACTGGCCAGGCTGCCCGTCGTTCGCAAGCACGAGCTGATCGAATTGCAGAAGCGGCGGTTGCCCTTCGGTGGCCTGAATGCGACGCCGGTGGGACAGCTCGGCCGCGTCTTCAGCTCGCCCGGCCCGATCTACGATCCGGAAGGCACGGACGCCGACTGGTGGCGTTTTGCGCGTTCGCTTTACGCGGCGGGCTTCCGCGCGGGAGAACTGGTGCACAACACCTTCTCCTATCATTTCACGCCGGCCGGCTTCATGGTCGAGGGCGCGGCGCGCAAGATCGGCTGCGCCGTGTTCCCAGCCGGAACCGGGCAGACCGAGATGCAGGTTCAGGCCATTGCCGACCTGAAGCCCTCGGCCTATATTGGCACGCCGTCCTTCCTCAAGATCATCATCGGGAAGGCCGATGAGCTGAAGGCGGATATCTCCAGCCTGAAGAAGGCGGTGGTTTCGGGTGAGGCTTTCTTCCCGGCGCAGAAGCATCTGTGCGAGGAGCGCGGCATTGCCGCCTACCAGGGCTACGGCACGGCGGATCTCGGCCTGGTGGCGTACGAGACCGAGGCGCGCGAGGGCATGGTCATCGAGGAATCGCTGATTCTCGAGATCGTCCGCCCCGGCACGGGCGATCCCGTGGCGCCGGGCGAAGTGGGCGAGGTCGTCGTGACCAGCTTCAACCCGGACTATCCGCTGATCCGCTTCGGCACCGGCGACCTTTCCGCCGTGCTGCCCGGCATCAGTCCCTGCGGCCGCACCAACGTGCGCATCAAGGGCTGGATGGGCCGTGCCGACCAGACGGCCAAGGTGAAGGGCATGTTTGTCCACCCGAGTCAGGTCGCCGAAGTCGTCAAGCGCCATTCCGGGATCAGCCGGGCACGCCTGGTGGTGGACAACGAAGCCGGCCAGGACCGCATGACACTGCATTGCGAAGTGCATGCCTCCTCCGCTGCGCTGGCCCAGGCGGTAGCTGCCAGCATCCGCGACGTCACCAAGCTGCGCGGCGAGGTTGTCTTGCGCAAGCCCGGCGAACTGCCCAACGATGGCAAAGTGATCGACGACGCGCGCAAGTATGACTGAAGTGCGCGGCAAGCCGCTGGGCGGTTTGCGCGTGCTCGACCTGACGCGTCTGCTGCCCGGCCCTGTCGCCACGATGCATCTGGCCGATCTCGGCGCCGATGTCGTCAAGATCGAGGACACCGGAGCGGGCGACTATGCCCGGACCATGGGCGCCCCTCCGGGTGAGACGAGCGTTTTCTTCCGCCTTGTGAACCGCAACAAGCGCGGCCTGCGCCTCGACCTCAAGCGCTGCGAGGGCGTCGAGGTTTTCCTGCGCCTGGCGCGCGACGCCGACGTGATCATCGAGGGCTTCCGTCCCGGCGTGATGGACAAGCTCGGCATCGGCTACGCGGCGCTCGCCGCGATCAATCCCCGCGTCGTCTTCTGCTCGATCAGCGGCTACGGCCAGACCGGGCCCTACCGCGAGCGCGCCGGCCATGACATCAACTATATCGGCTACGCCGGCGTGCTCGACCAGATCGGCGAGGCGGGACGCCAGCCGGTCGTGCCCAACTTCCAGATCGGCGACCTGCTCGGCGGTGCACTGACGCCGCTGGTGGGCATTCTCGCTGCGGTGATCGATGCGCGCGGCTCGGGCCGCGGCCGCCATGTCGATGTCGCCATGACCGACGCCGTGCTGGCCCACGCCATCTTTCCGCTCGCCGGCCTGCTCGCGCGCTATAAACCGCCGCCGCGCGGGGCGGACCTGCTCTCCGGCGGCGTGCCCTGCTATGGCGTGTATGCCACGGCGGACGGTCGCCACATGGCGGTTGGTGCGCTGGAGGGCAAGTTCTGGCATCTCCTGTGCGATACCCTGGGCCGCCCCGACCTCAAGCCGCACGGCCTCGCCTTCGGAGCAAGGGGCGCACAGGCGAGGGAAGAGCTGGCGCGCGCCTTCGCGGCACGCACCCAGGCGGAATGGATCGAGGTCTTCGACAAGGTGGACTGCTGCGTCACCCCGGTGCTGACCATCGCCGAGAGCCTGGACAACGAGCAGCTGCAGGCGCGCGGCATGGTCGTCGAGGCCGATGGCACTCCCCAGTTCGCACCGCCCTTCAAGCTGAGCGGATTCGAGTTCGCAGTCGAGCGGCGCGCCCCGGCACCCGGCGAGCACGGCAATGAAATCCTGCGCGAGGCGGGTTACTCCGAGACGGATATCGAAAAGCTGGCGGAGCAAGGCATAATCTAGGGCCTGCCGCGCGCCGAATTGTCTTCCGTCCTTCTGGTTCTGCCGGATTTCGCCCTGATTCTGCTCGGCTTCGGCCTGCGGCGGGCAATGCGTCTCGGCGCAGACTGGGCTATTTGGCTTTCTTTTCCGGCGCCTCCGCCGGGGGTTCGGTTTGCGCCGCGCCGGCCTGCTGCATCATGTTCCAAGGCCACAGCGCGGGATTGGCGAACGGGTTGGCATTGGCCTCGGCCGATCCCGCCGACTGGCTGATGGCCTGCATCGCGGCCAGCGTGGCGCGCTGCATCTCCAGGCCCTGGATGCTCATCTGCAGCATGTTCAGGTTCATCCTGAGCCAGCCCTCCACCGCCTTCATGTCGGCGATGCGCTTGTCGAGTTCATTCACGTCCAGCGTAGGTGTCACCATGCCGGGCACGGCAAAGCCCATGCTGCCCCACATGCCTTTGAGGAATTCCAGGGGATCCTGGCCTTGCGCTTCGGTGGACATCTCGGGCTCCCGGTTGCCGACTGGAGGAAATCTTACCGCAAATTCTCCCATCTCACTGCGCTTCGGCCTGGCGCAGCTTCTGCTCCAGCGCCGCGGCGTCCTCGATGGCCAGCCCGAGCGATCTTGCCACGTGCGGATTGGTGCTGATAGTGAACTGGCGCGGATGCTGCGGCGGCGGCAGCTGGCCGGTGGCCAGCGCACCCCGCAACATGTCGGCCGCCTGGCTGCCGATCTGCGCCGGTGTCGAGTAAAGCGCCAGCACCGCGCCGGCGCGAACGTAGGCGGCGGAAAGGCCGATCATGGGCAGGTGGTAGCGGTAGGTGGTAAGCAGGATGTTCGGAATGGTGGAGCTGTTGAAGACGACGGGATCGGGCAGGGCCAGCAGGACATCCGCCTCACCGAGCAGCTGCTGCAACGCGGGGTACAGTTCGCCTTCCGTGCCTGCCTTCTGCGCGCTGGTGCGCAGCCGCCGCTCGATGGCTGCGGCTTGCAGCGCTGCGTAGAGCGGTTCCGACTCGGCGCCGAGCAGCAGCGCGACGCGGGTGGCGTCAGGCAGTGCCAGCCGGATCAGTTCGAGCTGGCGGGTGGGCGGCTGGTCGAGAAAGATAGCGGAGAAACGGCGCGGATCGCCGGTGCGCCCCTTTTCGGCGGCGATGCGCTCGAAGGTGCGGCGCGGCACCAGCGTGTTCAGAACCGGCAGCCGTTTTTCGTCCGCTGCCGCGCGGGCTGCTTTCGCTCCGACGGCAACAACCGCCTGCAAGTCGCCGCGCGGCAGGCTGTCGAAGGCCGATGCAAGGACGATTTTTACCGTGGCGGGCGTCCCGGCGCCACGGCCCAATTCGGCGCGGATCGTCTCGGCCACTTCCCGGTGGGCCGGCGATTCTTCGCTCAGCACCACCGCCACCTCCGGCGCGGCGCGCACGGTTACGCACCATGCCGCCACCATAATCGCTACGGCATATGACAAGCAGGAGGAGGGTGAGCGGGGGCCGAGTTCGCGCATGTTGTTGCTGGCGCCTCAGAATTCCAGTGCGAGGGTCAGGAATGCCCGGCGTGTGAAATAGTACGGCGGTACGGTTCCGACGGTGGTGCCGCGGAACTCGGCGTACTGTCCGGTAAGGCCCTGCGCCACCAGCGCGACTTCTCCTTTGAGGCCCGGTGCGGCGAAAGCCCGGGCAACTCGCGCATCAAGCCTGCGGTATTTCGATACCGGATCACCTTCCGACATCCAGGTCATGGCGCCGACCCAGTGATGGGCAAGCGAAACCTGCCACTTGTCCGCGAGCCGCCGCGAGAGAAAGAGCGTGGTGCTGTGATTGGGTGCCGAATTGCGTCGATCGAGGTCGTCGGCATTGATGTGGATGAATGCCTGGTTGAGCGCGACCAAGGCATCCTTTGATGGGCTCACTTTGAGCTGGTATTCCAATCCCCGGATCTCGGCCTTTTCACCGTTCTCGAATGTTCTGGCCTGGTTGCTTGGCTGCAGTTCCCAACCCGGCGGCAAGGCGTACGTCCGCTGGGTGACCAGGTCGCCCAGGTGCTCGTTGAACAGCCGCGCATCCACGGTCAGGCCCATCTGCCTGAATTCGCCGAGATAGCCGATTTCCCTTGACACGATCTTCTCCGGCTTCACCCCGCCCAGGCAGAGAAAAGTTTGATCGTAGAGGAGTCCGCTCAGGGATACGTACCGAAGATCGCATTTCTGCTCGGTGAGCGACGGGGTGCGGTAGGCTTTGCTCACTCCGATCCGCAGCGTCTGTCCTTCGGCCGGCTGATAATTGAGCATGAGACGGGGCGCCACGTGCGTGCCGGCGAGGCTGTGTTTCTCCACCATGGCGGCGAAATTGGCGAGCAGGCCGGCCCCGAGCCGCCACTCGAGATTGCCGAACAGGCGGGACAGGTTCGTGCTGAGGCTGTTACGGCTATTGAACAATTGTGGAGCGGTTACGCTTTCATGCCGTGCCTCGCCGCCCCAGACGACGCGCATGTCGTGGCGCGGCCTGAAAATATGCTGTATCTCCAGGTTGGTGCGGGTCGTGATGCGGCCAAAATCCACCTGGAAATTGCCGAGCGCCGGAAATGGAATGAACCATGCCTCGGATCCCGATTCCCTTTGGCGGTAGCCAGTCACCATGAGCTCTTCATCCGGCCCGTTGGATCGCCGCCATTGCAACTGGGCGAAATAGCTGCTGGCGGTCTGGTTGCGGATGGGGTTGAGAGGGTCGGTCGTGAATCCCGCCCCGGTGGAATTCTCGTTTACTCCAAGCTGGAACTGAAGCTCGTCCCTGATGCCGAGGCGGGCGTCGGCGCGCAAGTTCAGGAGGCTGACTTGCCGGGAGTCGTTGATGCCGTTGAACCCATTGTCCTCGCGGCGGCCGGTGCTCACCCGGTAATCCACGCTGCCGGCGCGTCCGCCCCAGCGCGCGACATTGTCGCGAATTCCGGCGTCGCCAAGCCGCGACGAGACGTGGGCGCCGCGAGTT
>PNJM01000186.1 GCA_013821865.1 Rhodocyclaceae bacterium | reverse complement strand
GCGATCCGGTCAACCAGATCGTCGGCCAGGACACCAGCTTCGAGGACCGCCTCAAGCTGCGCGCCGCGCTCGGCCTCGACGATCCGGTGCTGGTGCAGTTCGGCCGCTTCGTCTGGAAGGCGGTGCATCTCGATTTCGGCATCTCCTATCAGGTCAAGCAGCCGGTGCTGAACCTTTTGGCCGAGCGCTTTCCTGCCACCATGGAGCTGGCGCTGGCGGCGGCGCTGATCGCGGTGCTGATCGGCATCCCGATGGGGGTCTATACCGGCATCCGCCGGCACTCCTTCCTGTCGAGCGTGTTCCTCACCATCTCGCTGATCGGCATCTCGTTGCCGACCTTCCTGATCGGCATCCTGCTGATCTACGTGTTCTCGGTCGGGCTCGGGTTGCTGCCGTCGTTCGGACGCGGCGACACCGTGCGGCTCGGCTTCTGGACCACCGGCCTGCTCACCGCCTCGGGCCTGCGGGCGTTGATCCTGCCGGCGATCACGCTCAGCCTGTTCCAGATGACGCTGGTGACGCGGCTGGTGCGCTCGGAAATGCTGGAGGTCTTGCGCACCGACTACATAAAATTCGCGCGCGCCCGCGGGCTAACCTCGCGGGCGATCAATTTCGGGCATGCGCTGCGCAACACGCTGGTGCCGGTGATCACCATCATCGGCCTGCAGGTCGGTGGCCTGATCGCCTTCGCGATCATCACCGAGACGGTGTTCCAGTGGCCCGGCATGGGGCTCTTGTTCATTCAGTCGGTGCAGAACGCCGACGTGCCGGTGATGGCCGCCTATCTGTTGCTGATCGCGTTCCTGTTCGTGCTGATCAACTTCATCGTCGACCTGCTCTATGTGGCCATCGATCCGCGCATCCGGATCGTCGGCCGGGCCGCGTGACCGATATGTGGGGCACGTTCATTCCTTCATCATGGCCAAGCCTGTCGCGGCCGTGAAGAGGAAGAGAGGCTGAACGATGGCGGTCGAGACCACCAACCTCCCGGCTCCCCCTTCCCGCGGCGCGCTGCGGGCCGCCCTGTCGCGAGTCCTGCGCAGCGATCTGGTCTACAGCTTCACCCGCTCCAAGCTCACAATGCTGGCCGGGCTTGTCAGCCTGATCCTGATCGGGGCGTCGGTGGCCGCGCCGCTGATCGCGCCGCACAGCCCCTACGACCTCTCCACCATCAGCCTGCTCGACTCGCACACGCCCCCAGCCTGGATCCAGGGCGGCGAGAGCCGCTTCCTGCTCGGCACCGACGACCAGGGGCGCGACCTGTTCTCGATCATCCTCTACGGCACCCGCGCCTCGATCTTCATCGGCGTCTGCTCGGTGCTGGTGGCGCTGGCGATCGGGGTCACGCTCGGGCTGGTGGCCGGCTATTTCGGCGGCCGCATCGACATGGTGCTGATGCGCATCGCCGACGTGCAGCTCACTTTCCCGGCGATCCTGACGGCGCTCCTCGTCGACGGTGTGGCGCGCGTGCTGCTCGGCACCCACAAGACCGGCGGCGGCGAGAGCTGGATCCTGATCCTGTCGATCGGCCTGTCCTACTGGGTGCCGTATGCGCGGACCGTGCGCTCCTCCACGCTGGTCGAGCGCAACAAGGAATATGTACAGGCCGCCCGCATCATCGGCCTGTCCTCCCGCGCCATCATGTTCCGGCATGTGCTACCGAACGTCACCGGCCCGGTGTTCGTGCTCGCCACCATCAATCTGGCGCTGGCGATCCTGACCGAGGCCACGCTGTCGTTCCTGGGTGTCGGCCTGCCGCCGAGCGAACCTTCGCTCGGCACGCTGATCAATATCGGCAACAAATTTCTGTTCGCGGGCGAATGGTGGATCGTGATCTTTCCCTCGATCACGCTCGCCGCACTGGTCTTGACCGTCAACCTAGTGGGCGACTGGCTGCGCGACGCGCTGAACCCGAAGCTGCGGTGAGGTGACGCCGTGACAACGCGAATCCGGCCGGATAGCATGCCGGCAGCATACGAAATGTGACGGCCCCCGCCTGCCGCTGGAGGTGTGAATGTTCGCCCAATCGAGACTGTTCGCGACCGCCCTGGTGGCCGCCACCGCGCTCGGCATCGCCGCCGCCGACGCCCGCTCCGTCAAATGGGCCCGCTCCGGCGACGCCCTCACCCTCGATCCGCACGCCCAGAACGAAGGCCCGACCGCCAGCCTCAATCGGCAGATGTACGAGCCGCTGGTGGAGCGCGCGGTCGACGGCAAGCTGCTGCCGACGCTGGCGCTGTCGTGGCGCATCACAGACGATCCCACAGTGTGGGAGTTCAAGCTCCGGCCGGGGGTGAAATTCCACAACGGCAATGCGTTCGATGCTAGCGACGTGGTGTTCTCGCTCGACCGCGCCCGGCTGCCGACCTCGGACTACAAGGGCTATCTCACCTCGGTTGAGAAGGTAACGGCGGTCGATCCCCTCACGGTGCACGTCAAGACCAAGGGGCCGAACCCGATTTTCGTCCAGAACCTCACCAACCTGTTCATCATGGACAAGGAGTGGTCGGAGACCAACAACGTCCAGAAGCCGCAGGATTTCAAGAACAAGGAAGAGAATTTCGCGGTCCGCAACTCCAACGGCACCGGCCCCTTTGCGTTGATCTCGCGCGAGCCGGACGTGCGCACGGTGCTGCGCCGCCATGACGGCTATTGGGGCCGCGGCGAATTCCCGATGGAAATCGCCGAGCTGGTGCTGACCCCGATCAAGGCCGACGCCACCCGCGTCGCCGCGCTCCTGTCGGGCGAAGTCGATTTCGTGCAGGACGTGCCGGTGCAGGACGTCGAACGGCTCAAGAACGCCCCCAAGGTGACGGTGAATGTCGGGCCGGAGAACCGCACCATCTTCCTCGGCATGGACATGGGCGCGAAGGAATTGCGCTCCTCGGACGTCAAGGGCAAGAACCCGTTCGCCGACCGGCGGGTGCGCCAGGCGGTCAATATGAGCGTCAACCGCACGGCGATCCAGAAGGTGGTAATGCGCGGCCAGTCGGTCCCTGCCGGCGCCATCGTCCCGCCGTTCGTCAACGGCTACACCACGGCGCTCGACACCTGGCCGGCACCCGACAACGCCAAGGCCAAGGCGCTGCTGGCGGAGGCCGGATATCCGAGCGGCTTCTCGGTCAGCTTCAACTGTCCCAACGACCGCTATCTCAATGACGAGGCGATCTGCCAGGCGGTGGTCGGCATGCTCGGCCAGATCGGTATCAAGGCCAACCTGGTGTCGCAGTCGAAGTCGCTGCATTTCCCCTTGATCCAGAAGGCGCAGACCGACTTCTATCTGGTCGGCTGGGGCGTGCCGCCCTACGACTCCGAATACATCTTCAGCTATCTCCATCATTCGCGCAGCGATAAATATGGGAGTTGGAACGCCACCGGCTACGCCAATGCGGAAGTCGACAAGCTGATCGAAGGCCTGTCGAGCGAAACCGACCTCGGCAAGCGCAACGCCGCGATCGCCAAGATCTGGGAGACACTGGCGGCCGAGACATTGTATGTCGCCATCCACCACCAGGTGCTGGCACACGCGATGAAGAACGACCTCGACATTCCGGTGCATCCGGAGAACCAAGTGTTCTTCAAGCTGGTGGCGCTGCGCAAGTCGTGACCAGCGGCCCGGGATCGGACGCGGTGAAGCCTCGCCTCGAGGAGGCGGCGGGGCGCCCCATGAGCGATGGCGCCATCGCGCCATCGCGTTTCGCGCGTCGCGACCGGTCGGAGACCGCGGGCGACCGGACCGGGATCGAGGCTCGATGATCGCCTATGCCCTGCGCAGCCTGGCGCAAGCCGTCGTCGTCACGCTGGCGGTGGCGCTGATCGCTTTCACGATGTTCCGCTTCGTGGGCGACCCGGTCGCCAGCATGATGGGCCAGGAGGCCTCGCTCGCCGACCGCGCGGAATTGGCCGAGCGGCTCGGTCTCAACCAGCCGGTCCATGTGCAGTTCGCCCGCTACCTGCGCGACATCGCGCAGGGCAATTTTGGCATATCGTACCGGCAGGGCCGCCCGGTCGCCGATCTGCTGGCGGAGCGCCTGCCCGCCACCGTTGAACTGGCGGTGCTGTCGGCCGCCTTCGCGCTGGTGGCGGGCGTGGCGCTCGGGGTCTATACGGCCATCCGCCGCACCGGCCTCTTGGCCAATTTCGTGATGTCGTTCTCGCTCATCGGCGTCAGCCTGCCGACCTTCCTGATCGGCATCGGGCTGATCTATGTGTTCGCGGTCGAATTGCGCTGGTTGCCGTCGTTCGGGCGCGGCGAGGTGGTAAAGTTCGGCTGGTGGTCGACCGGGCTCCTGACCGAGTCCGGCCGCAAATCGCTGGTGATGCCGGCGATGACGCTCGCCTTCTACCAGCTCACGCTGATCATGCGGCTGGTGCGGGCCGAGATGCTGGAGGCGATGCGCACCGACTACATCAAGTTCGCGCGCGCGCGCGGCATTCCGGAGCGCTCGATCTGGTTCCGCCACGCCTTGCGCAACACCATGATCCCCGTCACCACCATCGCGGGCCTGCAGCTCGGCTCCGTCATCGCCTTTGCGATCGTGACCGAGAGCGTGTTCCAGTGGCCTGGACTCGGCTCGCTATTCGTGCAGGCGGTGGAATTCGTCGACATCCCGGTGATGGCCGCCTATCTGATGTTCGTCGCGCTGGTGTTCGTGCTCGTCAACCTGATCGTCGACCTGTTGTATTTCGTGCTCGACCCGCGCCTGCGCGCTGGCACGCTCGCCGCGGCGAGGCCGTGATGACGCTGCTGGCGTCCGAACCCGGTGACCGGCGCAGCCGCCTCGCCCGTGCCTGGGAGTCGGATCTTGCCTGGAGCTTCCGCCATTCGCCGGTGGCGATGGCGGCAACCGCGGTCGCGCTGGTGCTGATCCTCGGCGCCGCGCTGGCGCCGCTGCTGTCCCCGCAGAATCCCTTCGATCCTTCGACTCTCAACCTAATGGAGGGCTTCTCGCGGCCGGGCGAGGCCAATGCCGTGACGGGCCGGGTGTTCGTGTTCGGCTCCGACGGCCAGGGACGCGACGTCTATTCGGCCATCCTCTACGGCTCGCGCATCTCGCTGCTGGTCGGCTTCGCCTCGGTGGTGTTCTCGGTGGTGCTGGGGGTCGGCCTCGGCCTGCTGGCCGGCTATCTGGGCGGGCGCACGGACGCGCTGATCATGCGCATCGCCGACATCCAGCTCTCCTTCCCGGCCATTCTGGTGGCGCTGCTCGTGTTCGGCGTGGCGCGGGGCCTGATCCCGCCGGCCCTCCAGGAACAGGCGACCCTGTTCGTGCTGGTCGCCGCGATCGGCCTCTCCAACTGGGCGCAATACGCCCGCACCGTGCGCGGTTCGACTCTGGT
>PNJM01000185.1 GCA_013821865.1 Rhodocyclaceae bacterium | reverse complement strand
TCGACAAGGCGTTCGGCGCCCTCCTCAAGCAACTGCCCAACAAGTCCGAGATGGAGGCCTTGCTTATCGACATCAACCAGTCCGGTCTCGGGCGCGGCCTGCAGTTCGAGCTGTTCAAGCCCGGCGCTGAAACCATGAAGGACTTTTACGCCGAGTTGCCGATCACGATCAGGATCACGGGCAGCTACCATGATTTGGGCGCCTTTGCCGCCGATATCGCCAAGCTGCCGCGCATCGTCTCCCTGACCGACGTCGCAATCGAGGTGCAGCCGAAAGACCAGCAGACCAAGCTCGATGGCACGGCCATGACCTATCGCTACCTTGACGAGGAAGAAGTGGCAAGGCAGAAGAAGGCGCAGGCCGCGGCCAAGGCCAAGGGCGCACCCCCACCGGCCCAGGGTGCGAAGAAATGAAGCGGACGGCTGCCATTTTGATTGCCTGCCTCGGCCTGGCGGCTTGCGGCGGTGAAGAGCATCAGGACCTCAAGCAGTGGATGAAGGAGGCGACCAAGGACCTCAAGGGCCGGGTGCCACCGCTGCCGGAGATCAAGCCGTTTCCGGTCATTGCGTACGATGCAGCCGATCTGGTCGATCCGTTCAGGCCGTCGAGGATAGAGCCGGAAAAGAAAGCGGGCACCGGCGGCATTCAACCCGATCTGAACCGGCGCAAGGAAGCGCTGGAGGCCTACCCGCTCGAATCGCTGAAAATGGTCGGCACGATCAGGAAAGACAAGATGGTTCATGCCCTCATCCAGGCCGACAGGAATGTCCATCAGGTCAAGATCGGCAACTACATGGGGCAGAATTTCGGAATTGTCGCCAATATCACCGAAACTGAAATTTCCTTGAGAGAACTCGTTCCGGATTCGCTGGGGGACTATAGCGAGCGCACGAGCACCCTGCAGTTGCAGGAAAAGCAGCAGGAGGGCAAAAAATGAGTACAAGCACAATGATTTTCCGGCGACTGACCTTGCTGGCGGGGGTATTTTTCGCCTGTGCCGCATGGGCGCAGGGCGGCGAAAAGGCCGAAGGCGCGGCGCCGGAGAACAAGATCGAAGCTCTCGATGTCAGCCAGCAGGCCGGCACCGTGGTTGTCAAATTGACGACATCCAATCCTCTGGCGGCGTCGCCCGCCAACTTCAGCGTGGCGAATCCGGCGCGCATCGCCTTCGATTTTCCCGCCACGGCCAATGCCCTCGGCCGGAATTCGCAGACAGTCAACGAAGGGGATCTGCGCAGCGTCAATATCGTTGAGGTTGGCGGGCGCACCCGCCTGGTGCTGAATCTGCGCCAGATGCAGCAGTTCGATACGCGCATCGAAGGCAAGGTGCTCTACATTACCCTGGCCGGCCAGGCCGCAACCAAGACGGCCGGCGGGGTGCCGCCCGTCCAGCACTTCGCCGAGGCCAAGCCGTCGGCCGAGGGCCACAGCATCCGGGACATCAATTTCCGCCGCGGCAAGGCGGGCGAAGGGCGGATCATCGTCGACATGTCCGACAGCAACGTCGGCATCGATATCCGTCAGCAGGGACCGAACCTGCTGGTCGACTTCATGAAGTCCTCGCTGCCGGAGAATTTGCGCCGCCGCCTCGATGTGACCGATTTCGCCACGCCGGTGACCGCGGTCAGCACGCTGCCGCAGGGCGACAACGTGCGCATGAGCATTTCGCCGAAAGGCCTGTGGGAGTACAACGCCTATCAGAGCGACAATCAGTTCGTCATCGAGGTGAAACAGGTCATCGAGGACCCGAACAAGCTGGTCCAGGGCAGCAAGCGCGGCTATCAGGGCGAGAAGCTGTCGCTCAACTTCCAGAACATCGACGTGCGCGCCGTGCTTCAGGTGATCGCCGACTTCACCGACTTCAACATCATCACCAGCGATACGGTTTCGGGCAACCTGACGCTTCGCGTCAAGGACGTGCCATGGGACCAGGCGCTGGACATCATTCTCCAGGCCAAGGGCCTGGACATGCGCAAGAACGGCAACGTCATCTGGATTGCGCCGCGCGACGAGCTCGCGGCCAGGGAGAAGCTGCAGCTTGAATCGAAGCAGCAGATCGCCGATCTCGAGCCCGTGCGGACCGAATCCTTCCAGCTCAACTATCACAAGGCCAAGGCGGTCTTCGACCTCCTGAAGAACAAGGACCAGACCATTCTGTCCAAGCGCGGCACGGTGATAGTCGACGAGCGCACCAACAAGCTGTTCGTGACCGACACCGGTCTTCGCCTGGATGATCTGCGGCGCCTGATTGCCGAAATCGACATTCCGAACCGGCAGGTGATGATCGAGGCGAGGATCGTCGAGGCGGAGGACAACTTCACCAAGAGCCTGGGCGCGCGCCTGGGTTTTAACAATCCGACACGTGAAGGATATCGCGCCAACGACAGCAATTCTCTCCGCTATACTTTTGGCGGCGGGTTGGCCGCTACCGGTTTTAACACCGGGCAGATATCAGGTACGACGCCGAGTTTCTTCCAGGACCGGTCCCTGGTGAACCTTCCGGCGTCAATTACCGGAAAGCAGGCGGGGCAGTTCTCGTTCGTGCTGTTCAACAGCGCCGCGACCAGCTTCCTCAACCTGGAAGTTTCCGCCCTGGAGGCGGACGGCAAGGGCAAGATCATCTCCAGCCCGCGCGTGGTGACGGCGGACCAGGTCGAGGCGCTGATCGAGCAGGGCGTCGAGATACCCTACCAGCAGGCCACCAGCTCGGGCGCCACGAGCATCGCCTTCCGCAAGGCCAACCTGGCGCTGAAGGTGAAACCGCACATCACGCCGGACGGCAGGGTCAACCTTGTTGTGGATGTGAACAAGGATTCCCCGAACACCCAGCTTTCCACCGGCTCCGGCGTGGCGATCGATACCAAGCACGTCAAGACCGAGGTCCTCGTCGAGAATGGCGGAACCGTGGTCATCGGCGGCATTTACACGCAGGATGAACGAACCACCACCGACCGCATCCCGTTCTTTGGCGACCTGCCCTATGTCGGCTTCCTCTTCAAGAAGACCGACCGCAAGGACAACAAGACGGAGCTGCTGGTCTTCATCACGCCGAAGGTCATCAGCGACACGCTCAGTCTGCGCTGAGAAGGGAATTCCCTCGTGCAGGGGCCGGCATTGCCGGCCCTTTGCATTTTTGCGGCGGCACCAGCCCTGCCTTTGTTTTAGAATCGACGTGTGAAATCCTGCGACAACATATATTTCGTGGGCATGATGGGCGCGGGCAAGACGACGATCGGCCGGCATCTGGCGCGGCGCCTGAAGAAGCGCTTCGTCGATTGTGACCATGAAGTCGAGGCGCGCACCGGCGTGCGCATTCCGGTGATCTTCGAGATCGAAGGGGAGCAGGGCTTCCGCCGGCGCGAGGCGCAGGTGCTGCAGGAGCTGACGGCCGGGCACGGCATGATCCTGGCCACCGGCGGCGGCGTCGTGCTGAACCCGGAGAACCGCGCCAGGCTGGCGCAGACCGGGCTGGTGATTTATCTGTGCGTGCCACCCGGCGAGCTGTTTGCACGCACCCGGCGCGACCGCAACCGGCCGCTGCTGCAGGTTGCGGACCCGCAGGCGAAACTCGCCGAACTTTACGCCCAGCGCGACCCGCTCTATCGCGAGATTGCGGACATCGTCATCGAGGGCGGCGGCAAGACGCCGCTCGGGATGGCGCTGCTGCTCGAAGAGGAAATTGGACACAGATGCGGACACTCGACGTAGCGCTCGGCGAGCGCGCCTATCCCATCCATATCGGCGCCGGCCTGCTGGACAGGCCCGGCCTGATCCAGCCGCATCTCAAGGTACCGCAGGCGGCGCTTGTTTCCAACGAGACGATTGCGCCGCTTTACCTCGATAAACTGGCCAAGCCGCTGCGCGAGCGGGGGGTGCGTGTGACGGAAATCATCCTGCCCGATGGCGAGCGGTACAAGACCTGGCAGACGCTCAACCGCATATATGATGCATTGCTGGAGAACCGCTGCGAGCGTTCCACCACCGTCATCGCACTGGGTGGCGGCGTGATCGGCGATCTCGCCGGCTTCGCCGCGGCAACCTACCAGCGCGGCGTTCCCTTCATCCAGGTGCCGACCACGCTGCTGGCCCAGGTCGATTCCTCGGTCGGGGGCAAGACCGGAATCAATCATCCCCTCGGCAAGAACATGATCGGCGCTTTTCACCAGCCGCGGCTGGTGCTGGCCGATACGGATACGTTGAAAACGCTGCCCGACCGGGAACTGCGTGCCGGACTGGCCGAAGTCATCAAGTATGGGCTCATTCGCGATCTGCCCTTTCTCGAATGGCTCGAAGCCAACATTGCCAAGCTGCTGGCCCGTAACGTGGAAGCGCTCACTTACGCAATTGAGCGCTCCTGTATTAACAAGTCAGAGATCGTTGCGGCCGACGAGACAGAGTCTGGCGTGCGTGCCCTGCTCAATCTCGGCCACACCTTCGGTCATGCCATAGAAGCAGGATTGGGCTATGGCGAGTGGTTGCACGGGGAGGCGGTGGCCGCCGGTACCGTGATGGCGGCTGATTTGTCGCGGCGCCTGGGCTGGCTGGCCGATGCCGACCTGCTGCGCGTGGTGGACCTGCTGCGCCGTGCCGGCCTGCCGGTGACCGGACCGGCGCTGGGCGCCGAACGCTATCTCGAACTGATGTCCCTGGACAAGAAAGTGGCCGCCGGCAAGCTGCGCCTGGTGCTGCTTGAAACCATCGGCCGTGGCGTCATCAGCGCCGCGGCAAGAGAGACCGACATCCGCGCCGCCATCGAGTCCTGCTGCCATGCCTGATCCTGCTTCCTACGCCGTTTCCGAGGCGAATTCCCGTGGCCGGCGGCATCCCGAGCCTGCGCCGGCCGCGCGCAGCGAGTTCCAGCGCGACCGCGATCGTGTCGTCCACTCGACGGCCTTCCGCCGCCTCGAATACAAGACCCAGGTCTTCGTCAATCACGAAGGCGACCTCTTCCGCACGCGGCTTACCCACAGCATCGAGGTGGCCCAGATCGCACGCACGCTGGCCCGTGCCCTGCGGCTCAACGAGGACCTGGTGGAGGTCATCGCCCTGTCGCACGACCTGGGCCACACGCCCTTCGGCCATGCCGGGCAGGACGCGCTCAATGCCTGCATGCTCGAGTACGGCGGCTTCGAGCATAACCTGCAAAGCCTGCGCACCGTCGATCTGCTCGAGGAGCGTTACGGCGCCTTCGACGGCCTCAACCTGTGCTACGAGACGCGGGAAGGCATCCTCAAGCACTGTTCGCCGAAGAAGGCTCACGAACTGGGCGAGGTGGGGCGGCGCTTCATCGACGGCACGCAGCCCTCGATCGAGGCTCAGCTATGCAACCTGGCCGACGAG
>PNJM01000184.1 GCA_013821865.1 Rhodocyclaceae bacterium | reverse complement strand
CTGCCACCACCGGGAGGTACACCTTCCAGTGTTCGCTCACCGGCAGGCCGCCGGTGGACACGATCGCCGCGGGAACGACGACGAACATCGCCATCTGGATGAAATGCAGCGTCAGGATGCCGAAATTGAGGCGCAGCAGCTGCGGATGCAGCAGCACGTCCATGAACTTCACCGGCGACAGCTCCGCGTGCCCGGCCGGCGGCGGGTCCGGCACCATGTTCGTCACCAGCATGATCGCCGCCAGCGACAGGACGCCGGTCAGGATGAATATTCCATGCAGCCCGATCAGGGCATCGAGCGCCGGCGCCGCCACCAGCGACAGCGCGAACATGAGGCCGATGCTGGAGCCGATCAGCGCCATCACCTTGGTGCGATGCTGTTCGCGCGTCAGATCGGCGGCGAGCGCCGTCACCGCCGCCGAGATCGCGCCGGCGCCCTGCAAGGCGCGGCCGAGAATGGTGAACCAGATGTCCGGCGCCAGCGCGGCGACAAAGCTGCCGGCGGCGAACACCAGCAGCCCGACGATGATGACCCGCTTGCGGCCGTAGCGGTCGGAGGCCATGCCGAATGGAAGCTGCAGCAGCGCCTGGGTCAGGCCGTAGGCGCCCAGGGCGATGCCCACCAGCGTCAGGTTCTCCCCCCCCGGCAGCTTCTTCGCGCTGATGGCGAACACCGGCAGGATGAGAAACAGGCCCAGCATGCGCAGGGCGAAGATGGACGCCAGCGAGAGGCCGGCGCGGATTTCCTGCCGGGTCATGCGATCGGCGCTTGAATGCGGCATGAGATGGTGCTTGGCTTGATCGAGCGGAATTGCGTATATTAGCAGATTGGCCTTTTGCTTTTGCTCCGCCTCTATGGAAGAAATCCGAATCCGCGGCGCGCGCACGCACAACCTCAAAAACCTCAGCCTCGACCTGCCGCGCAACAAGCTGACGGTCATCACCGGCCTCTCCGGCTCGGGCAAGTCCTCGCTCGCCTTCGACACGCTCTACGCCGAGGGGCAGCGCCGCTATGTGGAATCACTCTCCGCCTACGCCCGCCAGTTCCTGCAACTCATGGAAAAGCCGGACGTCGACCTGATCGAAGGCCTCTCGCCGGCCATCGCCATCGAGCAGAGGGCCACCAGCCACAACCCGCGCTCCACGGTCGGCACGGTCACCGAGATCCACGACTATCTGCGCCTGCTCTTCGCCCGCGCCGGCGCGCCGCACTGTCCCGAGCATGGCCAGCCGCTCGAGGCGCAGAGCGTGGCGCAGATGGTGGACCACGTGCTGGCCCTGCCCGAAGACACCAAACTGATGATCCTCGCCCCGGTGGTGGCCGGCCGGAAAGGCGAACAGATCGACCTGTTCACCGAGTTGCGCGCCCAGGGCTTCGTGCGCCTGCGCGTGGACGGCAAGGTGCATGAGATCGACGCCCTGCCGAAACTCGCCAAGAACAGCAAGCACTCCATCGACGTCGTCATCGACCGGCTGAAGGTGAAGCCCGAGTCGCGCCAGCGCCTGGCCGAATCCTTCGAGACCGCGCTCACTCATGCCGACGGCCGCGCCATCGCAGTGGAAATGGAGTCGGGCACGGAGCATCTCTTCTCCGCCCGCTTCGCCTGCCCGGTGTGCAGCTACGCCCTGCAGGAGCTGGAGCCGCGGCTGTTCTCCTTCAACAATCCCATGGGCGCCTGCCCGCGCTGCGACGGCCTGGGCAGCATCAGCTTCTTCGACCCGTCGCGCGTGGTCGCCTACCCGCATCTCTCGCTCGCCGCCGGCGCCATCCGTGGCTGGGACCGGCGCAACCAGTTCTACTTCCAGATGCTGGCCAGCCTGGCCGGGCACTACGGTTTCGACATCGACGTGCCGTTCGAGAACCTGCCTGAGAACGTGCGCCGGCTCGTGCTGTACGGCTCGGGGCGCGACAAGATCCCCTTCCGCTATCTCTCGGAAAACGGCCGCACTTCGGTGCGCGAGCACACCTTCGAGGGCATCATCCACAACCTGGAGCGGCGCTACAAGGAAACCGACTCCCTGGCGGTGCGCGACGAGCTGTCGAAATACCTCAACACCCGCGCCTGCCCGGAATGCGAAGGGACGCGCCTGCGCACCGAGGCGCGCCACGTCTTCATCGGCGAGAAGGCCCTGCCGCAGGTCAGCGCCCTGCCGCTCATCGCCGCACGCGACTTCTTCAACCTGCTGCAGCTCGCCGGCCACCGGCAGCAGGTGGCGGAGAAAATCGTCAAGGAAATCACCAGCCGCCTCACCTTCCTCATCAACGTCGGGCTGGACTACCTCTCGCTCGACCGCTCCGCCGAGACGCTGTCCGGCGGCGAATCGCAGCGCATCCGCCTGGCCAGCCAGATCGGCTCCGGCCTCACCGGCGTCATGTACGTGCTGGACGAACCCTCGATCGGCCTGCACCAGCGCGACAACGCGAGGCTGCTCGCCACGCTGGCCGAACTGCGCGACCTCGGCAACACCGTCATCGTGGTCGAGCACGACGAGGAAGCCATCCACGCCGCCGACCACGTGGTGGACATGGGCCCCGGCGCCGGCGAGCATGGCGGCCGCATCGTCGCCGCAGGTACGCCGGCCGAAATCGAGGCGCATCCGGATTCGCTCACCGGCGCCTATCTCTCCGGCCGGCGCAGGATCGCCGTGCCGAAAAAGCGCCAGCCGGTCAATCCGATGCGCCTGCTGAAGATAGGCGGCGCCCACGGCAACAACCTCAAGCACGTCGCGCTCGAACTGCCGGTCGGGCTGCTCACCTGCGTCACCGGGGTTTCCGGCTCGGGCAAATCCACCCTCATCAACGACACGCTCTACGCGTCGGCGGCGCACCACCTTTACGGCTCGACGGCCGAGCCGGCGCCGTTCGGGGAAATCGAGGGCCTCGAATTCTTCGACAAGGTGATCAGCGTCGACCAGTCGCCCATCGGCCGCACGCCGCGCTCCAACCCGGCCACCTACACCGGCCTCTTGACGCCGATCCGCGAACTGTTCGCCGGCGTGCCGGAAGCGCGCAGCCGCGGCTACGGCCCCGGCCGCTTCTCCTTCAACGTCAAGGGCGGCCGCTGCGAGGCCTGCCAGGGCGACGGCATGATCAAGGTGGAGATGCACTTCCTGCCCGACATCTTCGTGCCCTGCGACGTCTGCCACGGCAAGCGCTACAACCGCGAGACGCTGGATATCCGCTACAAGGGCAGGACCATCCACGAGATCCTGCAGATGACGGTCGAGCAGGCGCACGAGTTCTTCGCCGCCGTGCCGGTGGTGGCGCGCAAGCTGGAGACGCTGCTCGACGTCGGCCTCGGCTACATCACCCTCGGCCAGTCGGCCACCACGCTCTCCGGCGGCGAGGCGCAGCGCGTCAAGCTGGCACTGGAGCTGTCGAAGCGCGACACCGGCCGCACGCTCTACATCCTCGACGAGCCGACCACCGGCCTGCATTTCCAGGACATCGAGATGCTGCTCAAGGTGCTGCACCGCCTGCGCGACCACGGCAACACCATCGTCGTCATCGAGCACAACCTCGACGTCATCAAGACCGCCGACTGGGTCATCGACCTCGGCCCCGAGGGTGGCGAAGGCGGCGGACGCATCATCGCCCAGGGCACGCCCGAGGACGTGGCGCGCCAGGAGAAGGGCTACACCGGGCGCTATCTTGCGCAAACGCTCGGGGCGGCCGCTCCGAAGCATGGGCAGCGCAAACAGGCCGCCCGCTGAGTTCATTACCGGAGACCACCATGAATCCGGAATACCGGTGCCCGATCAAGCCTGCTCGCCGGCAAGACGTTTGACGCCCTGCGCAAGCTGGGGTACGTTCGCTGAAAATCCCGTTTAACCGAACCGCCCGGAAATGAATGCGCCACAAGACACGCTGATCGAGATTGCCGATCTCAAGTTCTCCTACAACAGCCGCGAGGTGCTGAGGGGCCTCAGCCTGACCGTGCCGCGCGGCAAGGTCGTCGCCATCCTCGGGGCAAGCGGCTGCGGCAAGACCACCCTGTTGCGGCTGATCGGCGGGCAGCTCCGGCCCGCGTCGGGTTACGTCAAGGTGGCAGGCGAAACCATCCACGCGCTGGACAACGACGGCCTGTACGAGATGCGCCGCAAGATGGGCATGATGTTCCAGCAAGGCGGGCTGTTCACCGATATCTCGACGTTCGACAACATCGCCTTCCCCATGCGCGAGCGCACCAACCTGCCGGAAGAACTGATCCATGATCTTGTGCTGATGAAGCTGCATTCCGTCGGCCTGCGCGGCGCCGACAAGCTCATGCCGGCGGAGCTGTCGGGCGGCATGTCTCGCCGCGTCTCGCTGGCGCGCGCCATCGCGCTGGATCCGATGCTCATCATGTACGACGAGCCGTTCTCCGGCCTCGACCCGATTTCCCTCAACCAGATCGGCAATCTGATCCGCAGCCTGAACGACGCCTTGGGCGTGACCTCCATCGTCGTCACCTACGACGTGGCGGAATCGCTCAAGGTGGTCGACTTCGTCTATTTCATCTCCGACGGCGTGGTCGTCGCCCAAGGCACGCCCGACGAGGTGCGCGCCTCGACCGACCCCTTCGTGCGCCAGTTCGTCGACGGCCAGGCCGACGGGCCGGTGGCCTTCCATCTGCCGAGCCGGCCCTTCGAGTCGGAACTCGGACTTGCCGCGAGTTGATGCCATGGAACATCCCGACACCACTCCACGCAACGGGCCGGAAACCCTGCTGCTCGACCTTCACGCCGAGCGGATCGATGCGGAAATGGTGGCAATGGTCGCATCACTGCTGCCCGAGGAGGCGCAGTAGCCCCGGGCGCGCCAATCGTCATCATCGCGGCCGGGGCATTTCGGCGGCGCGGTCGCCACTGCCCCGGCAATTTCCTTCTCATAGAGGGGGCTCGAAACCCGCATGAATAGGAGGACAGCGCGCGGGAAATCGCCCGGCTGAGCGAAGCCCACGACGCCTACCGAATGGTTATGCGGCGGAGTGCAAGTCAATCATCACACCGTGTCCGACTTCCGCAAGGATCACGGCGAAGCATTGGACGAACTGCTGAGCGTAAGCATCGCCAGCCTGATGGCGGCGGGGGTGGTCAAGCTCAAGCAGGTGGCGCAGGACGGCATACGGGCGCGCGCCAGCGCCGGGGCGGGATCGCTCCGGCGCAAAGAGAAGCTGGAAGGCTATCTGGACGCGGCGCGGGTGGAAGTGGCGCGGCTGAAAGCGGAACTGGAAGCCGATCCGGCGGGAAGCGAACGGGCGCGGGAGGCGGCCAGAGTCCGCGCGGCGAAGGAACGGGAGGCACGCCTGGAGAAGGCCCTGGCGCGGCTGCCGGAGATCGAAGCGACCAAGAAGCGGCAAGGCAAGAAGCCGGAACAGACTTGAAGGAGGTCACAACCCAGAGAATGCGCTACACTTATCCACAGCCCTGCCTATGACAAGGGCCTAAA
>PNJM01000183.1 GCA_013821865.1 Rhodocyclaceae bacterium | reverse complement strand
GGCATCGTCCTCGAAGGTGGCGATGTTCGGGTCGAACAGCGAATCGCTCTTCGAATCGCGGCCGACGACGATGACGTTGCCCTTGTAGAGCTTGACGCGCACCCAGCCGTTGCAGGCCTGCTGCGTATGGTCGATCAGCACCTGCAGGGCCTTGCGCTCCGGCGCCCACCAGTAGCCGTTGTAGATCAGGGCAGCATAGCGCGGCATGAGATCGTCCTTGAGGTGGGCGACTTCGCGGTCCAGGCAGACAGACTCGATCGCGCGATGCGCGCGCAGCATGATGGTGCCGCCGGGCGTCTCGTAGCAGCCGCGCGACTTCATGCCGACATAGCGGTTCTCGACCAGGTCGAGCCGGCCGATGCCGTGCCTGCCGCCGAGGAAGTTGAGCCGGGTGAGCACCTGTGCCGGCGTCATGCGCTTGCCGTTGAGGGCGACAATGTCGCCCTTCTCGTATTCGATGTCGAGGTACTCGGCCGCATCGGGTGCCTTCTCCGGCGACACCGTCCAGCGCCACATGCTCTCCTCGGCCTCGGCCGCCGGGTTCTCCAGATGGCGGCCTTCGTAGCTGATATGCAGCAGATTGGCATCCATCGAATAAGGCGAGCCGCCCTGCTTGTGCTTCATCTCGACCGGGATGCCGTGCGTCTCGGCATAAGCGAGCAGCTTCTCGCGCGAGAGCAGATCCCACTCGCGCCACGGCGCGATGATCCTGATGTTCGGCTCCAGAGCGTAGTAGCCCAGCTCGAAGCGCACCTGGTCGTTGCCCTTGCCGGTGGCGCCGTGCGAAACGGCTTCAGCCCCGGTCTGGCGGGCGATCTCGATCTGGCGCTTGGCGATGAGCGGGCGCGCGATCGAGGTGCCGAGCAGATACTCGCCTTCATAGATGGCGTTGGCGCGGAACATCGGGAAGACGAAATCGCGCACGAATTCCTCGCGCAGGTCGTCGATGAAGATGTTTTCCGGCTTGATGCCGAACATCTCCGCCTTCTTGCGCGCGGGGTCGAGTTCCTCGCCCTGGCCGAGGTCGGCCGTGAAGGTAACGACCTCGCACTTGTAGGTGTCCTGCAGCCACTTGAGGATGACCGAGGTGTCCAGCCCGCCGGAAAAGGCGAGCACTGCTTTTTTCACTTGGCTCATTTTTGCTTGCCGCTGTAGATCAGGAATTGACTCGGCCGAGAAGGAGATATTCCATCAGGGCCTTCTGGGTATGCAGTCTGTTTTCGGCCTCGTCCCACACCACGCTCTGCGGCCCGTCGATGACTGCTGCGGCGACTTCCTCGCCGCGATGCGCCGGCAGGCAGTGCATGAACAGCGCCTGCGGCCCGGCCGCGCGCATCATGTCGGCATCGACCTGCCAGTCCTCGAAATCGCGCTTGCGCTCTTCGTTCTCGGCCTCGAAGCCCATCGAGGTCCATACGTCCGTGGTGACGAGGTCGGCGCCGCGCACCGCGTCCATCGGATCGGCGAATTCCTCGTAGTGATCGGTGCCGTAGAGCCCGGCGCGCTCCGGCTCGACCTCGTAGCCGGGCGGCGTAGACACGTGAACATTGAAGTCGAACACCTCGGCTGCCTGCAGCCAGGTGTTGCAGACGTTGTTCGAGTCGCCGATCCAGGCCACAGTCTTCCCTTGGATCGAGCCGCGGTTTTCGATGAAAGTATAGATGTCGGCGAGGATCTGGCAGGGATGGTATTCGTTGGTCAGGCCATTGATGACCGGCACGCGCGAATGCCGCGAGAAGCGATCGATGATGTCCTGCTCGAAGGTGCGGATCATGACGATGTCGCACATGCGCGAGATCACCTGGGCCGCATCCTCCACCGGCTCGCCGCGTCCGAGCTGCGAATCGCGCGTGCTGAGAAAGATCGCCGAGCCGCCCAGCTGGTGCATGCCGGCCTCGAAGGAGAGCCGTGTGCGCGTGCTCTGCTTCTCGAAGATCATAACCAGCGTGCGGTCGAAGAGGGGATGATGCGGCTCGTAGCGCTTGAACTTGTCCTTGATCCAGCGCGTGCGTGCGAAGACGTGCTCCAGCTCATCGCGGCTGAAATCCTTGAACTGCAGGAAATGCTTTGGTGCGGCCATGGCGACCGTCCTTAAGCCAGAAACTCGCGGATCAGCGGCGACAGGATGGAAACCAGCTCGCGCGCGTCGGCGTCAGTGAAGACGAGCGGAGGCAGCAGGCGGACGACATTGTCCGCCGTGACGTTGATGAGCAGCCCGGCTGCCAGCCCCTGCGTCACCAGTTCGCCGCAAGGGCGGTCGAGCTCGATGCCGATCATGAGGCCGTCGCCGCGGATGGCGACAATGCCTGCCAGCCCCTGCAGTTCGGCAGCGAAGCCTGCACGGATGGTCTCGCCCAGTTGGCGGGCGCGGGCCATCAGGCCATCCTGCTCGATGACCTCGAGCGTCGTGAGCGCGGCCGTGCAGGCAAGCGGGTTGCCGCCGAAAGTGGAGCCATGGTTGCCCGGCTTGAACACGCCCGCCGCCTTGCCCGCAGTGAGGCAGGCGCCGATCGGCACGCCCGAGCCGAGGCCCTTTGCCAGCGTCATCACATCCGGCTTGACGCCCGCGTGCTGGCAGGCGAACCAGTGCCCGGTGCGGCCGATGCCGCACTGCACCTCGTCGAGCATGAGCAGCCAGCCGCGCTCGTCGCAGATGCGGCGCAGGCCCTGCATGTACTCGGCGTGCGCGATGTTGATGCCGCCCTCGCCCTGGATCGGCTCGATCAACACGGCGACGACGTTCTGGTTGTTCGCCGCGACATGCTCTACGGCGGCGAGATCATCGAAGGGCACGCGCACGAAGCCGCCCACCAGCGGCTCGAAGCCGGCCTGCACCTTGCGGTTGCCGGTGGCCGAGAGTGTGGCCAGGGTGCGGCCGTGGAAAGCCTTTTCCATGACGACGATGGCCGGCAGATCGATGCCCTGCTGGTGGCCGTACATGCGCGCCAGCTTGATTGCCGCCTCGTTGGCCTCGCAGCCGGAGTTGCAGAAGAACACCTCGTCCATGCCGGAGATGTCGGCAAGACGGTCGGCGAGCTGCTCCTGCTCGCGGACGCGGTAGATGTTCGAGGCGTGCAGGATGCGGCCGGCCTGGTCGGCAATCGTCTTAACCAGGCGTGGATGGGCGTGACCCAGGGTGGACACGGCGATGCCGGCGAGCGCATCGAGGTAGCGCCTGCCGTTCTCGTCGTAGACAGTGGCGCCCTGACCGTGCGTGAAGGCGACGGGCAGCCGCGCGTAGGTATTCATCAAGTGCGACATTTTGGCAGTGGCAATTTTCATCCACAAAAGCGAAAGGCGGCTTGCGCCGCCTTGCAGACAGGCGAATCTTAAGTGAAAAACAGCGCCTTGTATAGAGAGTTGAACGCCCCCACGTTGGCTTCGCTTCACTGCCCCCCCAAGGGGCGCGGCATCCCTTGGGGCGGCCCCGCAGGATGCCATGTCAGCGGGTGATGAGGGAAATCACGTCTTCGTAGCTGGTGAGGGGAGCGGCCTTAGAAGTAGGCCTGTGGCAAGTCCGCTCCAGGATCTCGCAGCCGCGGTAAATCTGCAGCAGCTTGCGCTCCGCCTCGGCCGCGTCGCGGCCAGGTATCAACAGGTTATCCACAACCAATCCCACCCGCGTGCGGATGCGAAAGCCAAACTTGGTCAGTAGCGGCGGCTGCATGAAAACCCATACAGGTCAATGGGATTTTCGCAGTATATGTAGCGGCACTTAAAAAGGCAAGCTAGCTTATTATTTTTTCAGAGATTCTATATTTTCTTAATTTTTATTGCAATGCCCATGTCATTCTGTCCGATATGGTGAGTGAAGCTTTCTCAATTCGAATTGCCTGATGTGCCTATAAGGAACAGCCTGATTTCTGATAGAATCGCGCCTTCGCTCCGGCGGCACCGCTGTAAAAAAACCGACCTCGGGATGCTCCTGGCGTCGGATTCCCCAGGCAGCGTGCCGGCCGCAAGGCAACATGTCAGAAAAGCACCCAGAGAATTTCATCATCGTCGGCGTAACGCTGGATGGTCAACGCTTCAGGCCCAGTGACTGGGCCGAGCGCCTTTGCGGCATCATGTCCGCCTTCGGCGCCGACCACCGCATGACCTACTCCCCCTATGTACGCCCCGGCTCGCATGCCGGCGAGAAATGCGTTTATGTCGCCGCCCGCATCCACGACCTGGAGCCGATGGCCTACAACTTTCTCGTCAGCTTTGCCGCCGACAATGGGCTTCAGGTAATCAAGACAGGGCTTCCCGACGCAAAATCGGACGACTGACAGGACGGCCCCGCATGCAACTGGCCGGCCCTAAAAAGATAATGGCGACCGGAACGGCCGCCATGTGATGGAACTACCCGACGATCAGAGCGCCTTGATGGCGGCAGACAGGCGGCTCTTGTGGCGCGCCGCCTTGTTCTTGTGAATGATCTTCTTGTCGGCGATGCTATCGATCACGCTGGACGACTCAACGAGGATCTTCTGCGCCGCAGACTTGTCGCCGGCTTCGATCGCCTTGCGGACACGCTTGATCGCGGTGCGCAACTCCGAGCGCTGGCTGAAATTGCGTCCGCGGCGCTTGAGGGACTGACGGGCACGCTTGCGGGCTTGTATGGTGTTGGCCATGTGTATTCTGCTAAGGCTTGGAAAAGGGGCGCATTCTAGGCCTTTTCCGGACTGAACGCAACCAGCGTCGACACCCCCCCGGCCGCGACTGGCAGGGGGGCATCAAAGCCGATACCATTCCGCCGTCGTCACGATTATAAAAACAATGAACCTTCTCAAAGCCCTCGCCACCGTCAGCAGCATGACGCTGCTGTCGCGCATCCTGGGCTTTGTCCGCGATTTCGTCATTGCCCGCGCCTTCGGCGCCGGCATGGCCACCGACGCCTTCTTCGTCGCCTTCCGCCTGCCCAACCTGTTGCGCCGCATGTTCGCGGAAGGGGCGTTCTCGCAGGCCTTCGTGCCGATCCTGGCCGAGTACAAGAACAAGCGCGGGCCGGAAGAGGCCAAGCGGCTGGTCGACCACGTCGCCACCCTGCTCTTTCTCGTCCTGCTCGCGGTCACGCTGCTCGGCATCGCCATCACGCCGGTGCTCATCTACATCTCGGCGCCGGGCTTCGCCGCCGACGCGGCGAAATTCGAGCTGACGGTCGAACTCACCCGCATCGCCTTTCCCTACATCCTGTTCATCTCGCTGGTGTCGCTCGCCGGCGGCATCCTCAACACCTGGAGCCGCTTCGCCATTCCCGCGTTCACGCCGGTGCTGCTCAACCTCGCCTTCATCGGCATGGCGCTCTTTGCCGCGCCGTACTTCGACCCGCCTGTCATGGTGCTGGCGTGGGCCGTGTTCCTCGGCGGCATCCTGCAGATCGGCCTGCAGCTGCCCGCCCTGGCGAAAATCGGCATGCTGCCGCGCTTCGCCTTCACGCTGAAGGACGAGG
>PNJM01000182.1 GCA_013821865.1 Rhodocyclaceae bacterium | reverse complement strand
CACCACGTCGCGCCAGAGCTGGGTGCATTCGAGCACGTTCATCTTGTCCACCGAGCAGAGCTTGCGCTTGCGCTTTCTTGCCGCCTCGAAAGCGACGCGGGCGATGCGGCGGATCTCGCTCTCGCTGTAGATCATGGTGTTGATGCCGACCCTCTCCCCGCCCCGCGTTTCGATGCCGCGCGGCTCGCCGAAGTAGATGTCGCCGGTCAGTTCGCGCACGATGAGGATGTCGAGGCCCGCGACCACTTCCGGCTTGAGCGTCGAGGCATTGGCCAGCTCCGGATACAAGACCGCCGGGCGCAGGTTGGCGAAGAGGCCGAGATCCTTGCGGATGCCCAGCAGTCCGCGCTCCGGGCGCTTTTCACGCGGCAAAGTGTCGTATTGCGGCCCGCCCACGGCGCCGAGCAGGACGGCGTCGGCTTCGCGTGCCAGCTTTCGGGTGGCTTCGGGATAGGGCTCGCCCGCCGCATCCACAGCGCATCCGCCAAGCAGCGCCTTTTCCATCTCGAATTTCAGGCCGTCCTGGCGCAGCGCTTCCAGCACGCGCACGGCCTGGCCGACTATTTCAGGCCCGATGCCATCACCGGGCAATACGCAGATTTTCATTGATTCACCTGATGCGGCTTAAAACAGCCAGGGCTGTTCGGCCTGGCGCTTCGATTCGAACTCGCGGATCTTGTCGGCATGGCGCAGGGTCAGGCCGATGTCGTCGAAGGTCGTCCCCACCAGGGCGCGGAAGCCGTAGTCCTCCAGCGCCCAGGGCGCGTGCTCACGCGAGGAGCGACAGCCGAAATTGTCGCGCGTGAGCAGAATGGACGCACCCTGGTAACGCGCCTCGTTGAGCACGAATTTCGGGTTGGGCGTCCGCTTCGCGCAATCCTGCCCCGGCTGGCCGGCATCAATGTAGCGCCACTCGCCGAACAGGTTCGGCCCGAAACCCGAGCGCTTGATCGATTTGAGGAACTGCTTCGGAATGATGGCGTCGGTATCGACGTTGGCGCGGTCCAGCGGCGCCACCAATCCGTCAAGCTGCGTAAACCTCTGCATTACTTCGTCGCCTTCTGGATCGCCTCGCCGCCCTTCTCGATGTCCTTGCCGATGCCCTGCACCGTGTTGCAGGCGGACAGGATCAGAACGGCAACCATAGCGGCAATCAGCTTCACTCCCTTCATGTTCATACCTCCAGCGTCAGACAATCTCACGTACATCGGCAAAATGCCCGGCAATGGCCGCGGCGGCGGCCATCTGCGGGCTGACGAGATGGGTGCGCCCGCCGGCACCTTGCCGCCCCTCGAAGTTGCGGTTCGACGTCGAGGCGCAACGCTCGCCCGGCTCGAGCCGGTCGGCATTCATCGCCAGGCACATCGAGCAGCCGGGTTCGCGCCATTCGAACCCGGCGGCGAGGAACACCTTGTCCACGCTGATCTCGCGGATCGGCGTGCGCGGCGCGAGCCCCATGTATTGCAGGGCGCGCTCCATGCCCTGGCGCTTGTCGCGGAAGGGGGAATAGGCGCGCGAGCCGACCGCGCGGATGTTGGCGTCCAGCGTCTCCACCTGCAGGCGCGAGATCGGATCCTGGATGCCCTTGTCCCAATCCGTCGTCGGCGTATTGTGGCCGGCCGTCGCCACGATGGAGCCGACGCGCCAGGGCTTGCGCCCGGCAAGCCTCAGCCCTTCGAAAGCCTGCGGGCTGGTGACTTCATGCACCAGGTGGCGGTCGATATAGAGCAGTGCCGTGCCGTCGTCCTCCTGATGAACAACATGGCTCGACCACAGCTTGTCGTAAAGCGTCTGCGGCATCACCTTGAAACGCAGTGGAAAACTTGGATTATTGCACAGGTCTCCGGCGCTGTGCTGCGGTGCAGCGCATCGAAATCAGCGTTGCGGCCGGTAGTAGCCCATCGCCCCGGGCAGCAAGCGCTCGATGTCGCCGATGCGGGTGGAGTCGGCCGGGTGGGTGGACAGGAATTCCGGCGGCTTGCCTTTGCCCTTGCCCGTGGCGGCGGCAATGCGGCTGCCCACGCGCGTCACCCGCTCGTTGAGTTCCGGGTCGTGAGAGATTTTCTCCCTCTTCAGCACATCCTGGTAGGCGGAGAAACCCATGCCGACTTCGTCACGCTCGGAGAGCAGCAGCAACTGGCTGCGGCCGGTGATGGGCACATGCTGGCAGGCAGCCAGCAGCAGCGCCGCCCAGACGGCGGGAACGAGGGGGCGGAAGATTGGTTTCATCCCATGCATTGTGTTTTATTAACGCACCGGCTCGCCCGGTGATGACCGCCAGCCGCGCCAGATGAAAATCATGCCCGCCAGGGCGAAGGCCGAGCCGAGCGAATAAGTGAGCGGGGCGCCGATCGCGTCCCAGGCCCAGCCGCTGACGAGGCCGCCGAGCATGCCGCCGGCGCCGAAGGAAATGCTGCCGTAGAGCGCCTGGCCGCGTGCCTGGTGGCGGCCGACGAACCAGCGGTTGACCGCAGCGATCGATGCGGCATGGTAGGCGCCGAAGGTGGCGGCGTGCAACAGCTGGGCCAGCACGATCAGCCACAGCCATTCCACGCCCCAGCCGATGATGAGAAAGCGCACCACGGCGCAGGCAAAGCTGAAAAGCAGGATGGCGCGCAGTGAAAAGGCTTGCAACAGCCGCGGCATGGCCATGAACACGACGATTTCCGCCACGACACCGAGCGTCCACAGCAGGCCGACCATGGACTTGCTGTAGCCGTGGCCGACCAGGTAGATCGAGTAGAAGACGTAGAGCGCGCCATGCGCCGCCGACATGAAGAAGCAGGCGACGAACAGGGCTTTCACGTCGCGCCGGCGCAGGATGTCGCCGATCGGCTGGCGGTCGGCCTCGTGCCTTTCCTCGCGCCTCTCCGGCAGCAGCAGCGCGCAGACGAGGATACCGCCGAGCAGCGCCAGCGAAATCCACAGCGTGGCCGCCAGCGGCAGGCGGTCGAGGAGCCAGCCCAGCCCCAGCACGGCAATGACGAAGCCGACCGAGCCCCACAGGCGGATCGCCCCATAGCGGCTGGCCTGCGCACCGAGATGCGAGAACGTCAGCGCCTCGACCAGCGGCAGCGAGGCGCTCCAGAAGAAGGCCAGCAGTGCCATGCCGAGAAAGAATCCGGAAAAGCTCTGCGTAAAGAAGAAGCTGGAGAAGCCGGCGATGCTCATGGCCGCCGCGCCGCGTACAATCGGCGTCTTGGCGCCCAGCCGGTCGGCCAGCCAGCCCCACAAATTGGGTGCAAGCAGGCGCATCACCTGCATCAGCGACATCAGTACGCCGATGTCCCAGGCCGAGAATTCCAGCGATTTGAGGTAGAGGCTGAAGTAGGGCGAGAAGGCGCCGATGAAGGCGAAGTAGAAGAAGTAGTACGCCGACAGGCGCCAGTAGGGCAGCATCGTACCGCTTGCGGGGCGTGGGAAAAAACCGGATAACGAGCGGTCAGGCCTCGTCCGGCTCGGGATCGTCTATTGAAGCGCCGCGCGGGCCTTCCGCCTGCTGCGCGCGAGCCGCGATTTTCGGCGTGGCGCATGAAACATCGCCGCACTGCGCGCGGTGGCGCAGCGCATGGTCCATCAGCACGATGGCCAGCATGGCCTCGGCAATGGGGGTGGCACGGATGCCGACGCACGGGTCGTGGCGGCCGTGGGTCTCCACCATGACCGGGTTGCCCCGCTTGTCGATGGACCGGCGCGGCAGGCGGATGCTCGAGGTCGGCTTGATGGCGAGGTTCACCACGATATCCTGGCCGGTGGAAATTCCGCCCAGGATGCCGCCCGCGTTATTGGAGAGAAAACCCTGCGGCGTCATCTCGTCCGAATGCTCGGAGCCCTTCTGGGTTACCACAGCGAAGCCGGCGCCGATCGCGACGCCCTTCACTGCGTTGATGCCCATCATGGCGTAGGCGACGTCGGCATCGAGGCGGTCGTACACCGGCTCGCCCCAGCCCACGGGTATGCCCCCGGCCACAACAGTGATCTTGGCACCGACCGAGTCGCCCGACTTGCGCAGCTCGTCCATGTAGGCCTCAAGCCTGGGTACGATGCCGGGGTCGGGCGAGAAGAAAGGATTGGATCCGGCCGCCTGCCAGGACTTGAACGGAATTTCTATCGGCCCGAGCTGCGACATGCAGCCGCGCACCGCCACGCCGTAGCGTTCATGCAGCCATTTTTTCGCGATGGCGCCAGCCGCTACGCGCACCGCCGTCTCGCGCGCCGAACTGCGCCCGCCGCCGCGGTAGTCGCGAACGCCGTATTTCTGCCAATAGACGTAATCGGCGTGGCCGGGGCGGAAAGTCTCGGCGATGGCGCCGTAGTCCTTGCTGCGCTGATCGGTGTTGTGGATCAGCAGCGAGATCGGCGTGCCGGTGGTGACTTGCTGGCCTTCGGCGTTCGGAAACACGCCGGACAGGATCTCGACCGCATCGGCTTCGCGGCGCTGAGTGGTGAAGCGGGATTGGCCGGGCTTCCGGCGGTCCAAGTGAACCTGGATTTCTTCGGCCGTCAGCGGCAATCCAGGGGGGCAACCGTCGACCACGCACCCGATGGACGGCCCGTGGCTCTCGCCCCAGGTGGTTATGCGGAAAAGATGGCCGAAGGTGTTGTGTGACATGGAAGCCGCGGTTGAGACGCGGTCCGCCGTGAGACCGACGTCCGCCTTTTGACGATTCAATCAGATAGCATCGGCAACTTTTCCCGACGCAGAATACCTTGATCTCTCATAAGAGGCGGGGGCGCTGGGGGCAAGGGGACGCGACCTATCGGTTTTGGTTTGCATGCGCCCGCGACGCAGTTAATCAGGCATAGTGCCTGCGTGTTGCACGCCTTTGAAAGGAGGCAGCATGTGGCGTGTCGGGAGCACTCGGCTTGGCCGAGATCAGCTCTCTCTGTACGTTGATTTGTGAGTGTTTCCTGCGTTTAGCGGATGGCTCTTTACGGTCTGAGCAACCGTGGTCGAGATATCTGCCCTTATGTTCATTTGCATAGAAGGGAGCTGGAGCGCCGCTGCTCTGGCTCTCTTTTTTTATGAGCCGGCGTCTGTGAGCAGACGGCTCATAGCCAGCGCATGGCGGCGCCCGACAGGATCAGCACGCGATCCTGCGGGCATTCGAGCTCCGGTATCAGTTCCGGCTCGAGGCCGAGCAGGTGAGCTTGCAGGCAGCGCGAGACGCCGCCGTGGGAGACGACAACGGAGTCCTGTCGGATCGCACCGCTCCAGAGTTTCACGCGGGCCAGAAGATCGGCGTAGCTTTCGCCGTTTTCGGGACGCCAGCGGAATGGATCCTGGGTGCGAGCGGCGAAGCCGTCAGGATCGTGCTCGGCGAGGTCATCCTGCAGCGTTCCCTCCCACGCACCGTAGGAGAGCTCCATCAGCCTTGGATCGATGTGGTAGCCGTCGGCGGGGAGCCCAAGCTCCCGGCGCACGATCTGCATCGTCTCGCGTGTGCGGCCGAGCGGGCTCGCCACGAAGGTTGCCTCAGCGATGGACGGCAGAAACGCCCGCAGCGCGATGCCGTTACG
>PNJM01000181.1 GCA_013821865.1 Rhodocyclaceae bacterium | reverse complement strand
GCCTGATGAACGACTCGCTCGTTCAGCCGCTGGCGCCCGTCCGTGAAGTCTCTTCCGATCTTCCCGAGTTCCAGGTAGGGCAGCGTTTCGTCGCGCGCGTCGAGGCCGCCCTCCCCGACGGCACCTTCCGCGCAATCGTCGCCGGCAAGGGCCTCACCCTGGCGCTGCCCCAATCGGCCAAGCCCGGCGACACGCTGGATCTCGTCGTCATCAGCCGCACGCAGCGCCTGGTCGTTGCCGGCCGCGCCGAAAACGCCGAGCCCGCATCCCCGCCCGCGGCGGTTCTTTCCCGCGCCGGCCAGATCATCAGCACTCTTCTCGCCCGCGGCGAGGGCACGGCGCAAACCGCGCAACTCCAGCGCGCGGCGCCGCTGCTGCCCCGGCCGCCGTCCAGCGCCGCGCCGCTCGCCCCGGCGCTGCAGCAGGCCATCACCGAAAGCGGGCTGTTCTACGAAGCACACCAGTCGCAGTGGATTGCCGGCCGCCTGCCGCTCGAATCCCTGCTGCGCGAACCGCAGGGGCGCCATAGCCGCACGCCCACTCCTCCCTCGGCCACCCTTGCCGCGGCTGCAACGCAGGCCGCGGAAGCTTCTTCCGGCGCGGCGCCCGCAAGAACGCCCGAAGCGCCGGCCCAGGCCGCCGCGACCGTCACGCTGCCGGCCGACCTGCAGCCGCTGGTGCAGCAGCAGCTCGACGCCGCGGCCACGCAGCAGATCGCCTGGCGCGGCGAGATCTGGCCCGGCCAGACCATGCAATGGGAAATCCAGGAGGAGCCATCCCGGCAGCAGGGCGAGGCGGAAGAGCCGGCGACGCAATGGAGCACCACCGTCCGGCTCGTTCTGCCGCAACTCGGCGAACTGTCGGCGGCCCTGCGGCTCGCCGCCGCCGGCGTGAGCGTGGAACTTGCGGCGGCGGGAGGCGCCGGCGTCGAAGCGCTGCGCAATGGGCAAGCCGCGCTGGCCGATGCGCTCGCCGCCGCCGGCGTGCCGCTGCTGGCGATGAAGGTGGAACAGAATGAAGCGGAATGACGCCCCGAAGGTCTCGATCCCCCTTGAGGGGAAAGTCCCCTTGGGGGACTCGCGGCAGGCGGCGGTGGCGCTGGCCTACTCCGCCGCCGACAGCGCGCCGAAGATGGTGGCCAAAGGCCGCGGCCTGATCGCCGAGCAGATCATCTCCCGCGCCCGCGAGCACGGCGTCTACGTGCACGAATCGCCCGAACTGGTGGCGCTGCTCATGCAGGTGGATCTCGACTCGCGCATCCCGCCGCAGCTCTACGTCGCCGTGGCCGAGCTGCTGGCCTGGCTCTATCGCATGGAACAAGGCATGGAGCCGGCCCAAACCCCTTGAGAATGCATTAAACTTCCGCCCGTACAAGACGGATACCGGCATGACCGACAGCACCCCGCCCGCGCAGCAGGAAGATTCGCCCCAGCTCAAGTTCGAGCTGATGCAGGCGGACGACTTCGACAAGTATCTCCTGCACTCGAAGAAGGAGATCCTCTTCATCCTGCGCGCCATGCGCGACAAGGGCTCGCTCATCACCGTCTACTTCAACCAGGGCAACGATTTTCTCCTCACCACGCTGCTGTCCATTGCGGCCGACGGCAACACCCTGCTGCTCGATCCCGGCAGCAACGCCGAGATGAACCGCAAGGCGCTGGCCAGCGACAAGCTGATTTTCATCGCCACGCACGAGAAGGTGAAGATCCAGTTCATCGTGACCCGCCTGGAGAACGCCGAATTCGAGGGCCGGCCCGCTTTCCGTGCCGCCCTGCCGGACACGCTGCTGCGCCTGCAGCGGCGCGAATACTACCGGCTCACTGCGCCGATCGCGCACCCGCTGAAATGCGTCATTCCGGTGAAGCTCGCCGACGGCTCGACGGCCTCCGTGGAAACGACGGTCATCGACATCAGCGGCGGCGGGCTGGCGGTGATGGCGCCGCCCGAGGGCGTCGAGTTCGAGACCGACCACCTGTTCGAGAACTGCCGCATCGAGCTGCCCGAAGTGGGCACGGTGACGGCGACGCTGCGCGTGCGCAACATCTTCGAATTCACCCTGCGCAACGGCAGCCGGGTCAAGCGCTCGGGCTGCCAGTTCGAGGATCTGCCCGGCCACATGCTGACACTGATCCAGCGCTACATCATCCGCGTCGAGCGGGAGCGCAAGGCGAGGGAAACCGGGCTGATGTAAGTTCCGGGTTAGCGAAGTTGCGAGTTGAAAAGCTGAGCGGCGCCATGGCGCCGCTCCTGTTCTCCCAACTCGAAACTCAAAACCCGAAACTCGATACTCAAACCTGCATGTTCATCATGTCCTGATAGGCTGAAACCAGCTTGTTGCGCACCTGCACCATCTGCTGGAACGAGATGTTGGCCTTCTGCAGGGACATCATGACGTCCTGCAAACTGGCGCTGCCGTTGCCCGCGGAAAAATCCTGCGCCAGCTGCTGGGCCTGAAGCTGCGCCTGGTTCACCTGGTCGAGCGTGCCCTTGAGAATCTGCCCGAAATCCGCCCCGCCCGCCTCCTGTGCCTGCTTCGGCTGCAAGGCCTTGCCTGAAGCGAGTTGCGCTGCCGCGCGCAGCTCCGACAGCATCTGGTCTATGCCCTTGGTGTCCATTTCCAAATCCCTCCGGTTTCCGGCAATTCTTTAGCAACCCGCATGCCAGGGGATCAGACGACGCCCGCCGTCCGGTACTGCTGGAGCTTGTAGCGCAGCGTCCGTTCGGAGATTCCCAGCAGCTCGACGGCGCGCTTGCGCGAGCCGCCCACCGCCGACAGCGTGTCGAGGATGTGCTGGCGCTCCAGATCCTTCATGTTCGAAGAGGCCAAAGCGCGCGTGGCCGCGGGTGCGGACGCAGGTTCCGGGCGGATGCTCTCCCCGGCCGCGGGCATGGCCGGCATTTCCGGCGGCACCGCGAACCGCAGCGAAAGCTGCAGGTGCTCCGCCTCGACGGCATCGCCGCCGGCGAGAATCAGCGCCCGCTGCACCGCGTTTTCCAGTTCGCGCACGTTGCCGGGCCAGGCGTGGGCGGCAAGCAGGGCCTCGGCGGCGGCGGCAAACCTTGCCGCCGGGCTGCCGTAGGCGGCGGCGAAATGGCGCGCCAGCGGCACGATGTCGGCCGGCCGCTCGCGCAGCGCCGGTATCCGCAGGGGAAAAACGTTGAGACGGTAGTAGAGGTCCTCGCGGAAGCGCCCGGCGGCGACCTCCTTCGCCATGTCGCGGTTGCTGGTGGCGAGCACGCGGATGTTCAGCTCGATCGGTTTCCTGCCGCCGACGCGCTCCACCTCGCGCTCCTGCAGCACGCGCAGCAGCTTGGCCTGCAGCGCCAGCGGCATTTCGGAAATCTCGTCGAGCAGCAGCGTGCCGCCCTGGGCCTGCTCGAACTTGCCGGCCGAAGCAAACTGCGCACCGGTGAAGGAGCCCTTTTCGTGGCCGAACAGCGTGGCCTCCAGCAGATTCTCGGGAATCGCCGCGCAATTGATGGCGACGAAGGGCGCGGCGGCGCGCGACGACTGGGCGTGAATGTAGCGCGCGAACACTTCCTTGCCGGTGCCCGATTCGCCCGTGAGCAGCACCGTGGCATCGGTTTTCGCCACGCGCGCGGCGAGCGCCAGCAGGCTGCGCGTGCGCGCATCGGCCACGACCAGGTCTTCCGCCTGCGGCGGCAGCGCGGCATGGCGCTCGACATGCTCGAGCAGGGTCTTCGGCTCGAATGGCTTGAGCAGGAAATCGCAGGCGCCGCTCTTCATCGCCGCCACCGCCTTGTCCACGTCGCCGAAAGCCGTCATCAGCAGCACCGGCAGGTGCGGCTCCCCGGCGCGGAGGTTCTTCAGCAGCTCGATGCCGTCCATCGGCTGCATCCTGAGATCGCTCACCACCAGGTTGAAGGCTTCGCGCCCGACCAGGTGCAATGCCGCCGGCCCGTCGGCCGCGCCCAGCACCTGGTGGCCGGCGCACTCCAGCGTGAGGCACAGCGCGTCGCGCAGTGCCGGATCGTCTTCGACAACGAGAATGTTGAGCGGCTGAGACATGTCGCACTCCATTTCTAAAGGATCGCAACGCGATCGCAACGCTCCTCTCCGCTGCTCGTGGGAAAGGGGCCGGGGGGAAGGGAAACCGCTGCCGCGCAAACCGGCAAGGCCAGGGTGAAGGTGGCGCCGCCACCGGGCACCGATTCGACCTCGATGCCGCCGCCATGGGCGCGCGCGACGCCGCGGGCAATGGCCAGGCCCAGTCCGGTGCCCTCGGCGCGGGTGGTGAAGAAGGGCTCGAACAGGCGCGCCTGGGTTGCGGCATCCATGCCGCGGCCGTTGTCGCGCACCAGAAAGCGCGCCATGCCTTCCCGCGCCTCGGCGCGCAGCTCGATATGGCCGCCTGCGCTTGCACCGCAAGCGTCGAGGGCGTTCTCCAGCAGGTTGGTCAGCGCCCCGGCCAGCGCCTTGCGGTTGCCGCTGGCGGCGGCATTGCGGCTCTCGTCGCTCACCGTGAAGCTCGCACCGCGGACCCGTGCCAGCGGCTCGAAAACCTGCACCAGTTCCGCCACCAGGGCGGAAACCGGGATGGTTTCGCCGCCCGTGGCCTCGCCCCGCGCAAAAGTGAGCATGTCGCGGATGAGGCGTTCCAGATGCCGCAGGCGCTCCATCACCTTGCTGCCGCAGCGTGCCCGTTCCTTCTGCGGCAAAGCGGGGTTTTCCAGGGCGCCGGCATAGAGCAGCGCCGCCGCCAGCGGCGTGCGCAGCTGGTGCGCCAGGCCGGCCGCCATTTCCCCCATCGCGGCCAGGCGCTCGCTGCGCGCCGCCTGCGTCTTCATGCGGTGGGCCTCGGTGATGTCGTGGATGAGCACGATGCGGCCGCCGCTGGAGACGAGCCGCGTCTCCGTGACGGCGACGCGCCGCCGCCCCCTGCGCGGCATTTCCGCTTCACCGGGGGTCGAGGTCGCTTCCAGGCAGGAGTCGGCGAATTCGTCCCAGACGCGGCCTTCCACGTTCGCGCCGAGTATGGCCGCGGCGGCCGGGTTGGCCTGCTCCACCCGGCCCATGGCGTCCAGCACGGCGACGCCGGCGGGCAGCGTATCCAGCAGCAGCGACAGCCGCTCGGTGAGCGCCGCCTTCTCCTCGTACTCGCGCTTGAGCCGGCCGTTGGCCATGGCCAGTTCGGCGGTCAGCCCGGCCACCTGCTCCTGCAGGCTGGTATAGGCCCCGGCCAGTTCCTCGGAGGCCTGGTTGAAGATGCGGAAGGCCTCGGCCAGCCGGCCGGCTTCCCTGTGCTGCGCGGGGTTTCCTTGGGGTTCCATAGCCAGTCCCTTCTGGGGGATGGCGGCAGATTAGCAACCGGGCGGCAAGGTCCAGGCGGCAAAAAGGAGGCAAAAACTGCCGCTTATTCCTCGAACGGATCTTGCAGGGCATCGGCAGAATCCTGCCAGACGATCGGCATTGGGGCCGGAAATTCCAGACAACGGTGGTACTTATGGCTAACGCACAGACTTTCTCCATCGAGGCGTTCATGCGCCTGCCCATGCAGCAGAAGCTGACGACGATCATCGTCCTTGCCATGGTCGCGTCGCTCGTCGTGGTCGGCTGGAACTGGAGCCGCACGCCGAGCTACGCCGTGC
>PNJM01000180.1 GCA_013821865.1 Rhodocyclaceae bacterium | reverse complement strand
CGATCATGGCCACGCGCGCCAACCTCAGTTTCGAGAGCGAGATCGCCAGCGATTGCGCGCCGCTCGTCGCGCCGGTGCAGGCTCTCCTCGCGGCCGGGTTGGAGATCCATTGCCTGCGCGACCTCACGCGCGGCGGACTCGCGACCGCGCTCGTCGAGATCGCGGAGCAGGCGAAGCTCGCGCTCGCCATCGACGCCGCGAAAGTGCCCGTGAGCGAGCTCGTCCAAGGTGCCTGCGAAATCCTCGGCCTCGATCCGCTCTACGTCGCCAACGAAGGCCGCTTCGTCTGCATTCTCCCCGCGGCGCAGGCGCAGCAGGCCGTGGAGATAATCGCCCGCACGACCCCCGAAGCCGGCGCCGTGATCATCGGCACCGTGAAGTCGAGCCCGGCGGGCCAGGTGACGCAGCGCAGCGTGATCGGCGCCGAGCGCATCGTCGACCGCCTCAGCGGCGAACAGCTCCCGCGGATTTGCTGAGCTGTCCCCGAGAACTGTCTTGCTCCGAACATGGCGCTGAGGTTCATGGTTCCACGAACCGCTTGGCGCACGCAGGGACCGTCGTCGGTGGGGTGTTGAAATTGTCCGGGTATGAAAACCAAACCGACCGCGACCTTTCTCCGTGCTGACTATCTTCCGTGGCTCGCGGCACTGAAGGACCGCGTCCGATCCGCCCAGCTCCAGGCCGCCGCCCGCGTCAACCACGAGCTGCTGCGGCTCTACTGGGAAATAGGCACGGCCTTGGTCGATGCCCAGCAACACGAAGGTTGGGGTGCAGCGGTCATTCCCCGTCTCTCGCGCGATCTCCGAAAAGAGTTTCCCTCCATGCAGGGCTTCTCGGTGCGAAACTTGAAATACATGCTCCGCTTTGCCCGGGAGCATGGCCTGCCGCCAAAAGTGCAACAGCCTGTTGCACTTTTGGGTGACGGGCCCAGTGCCGGCCCCGAATCAATTTTGCCGCAGCCTGCGGCACAATTGAGCGCCCCAAGGTCTGTAATTGTGCAACAGCCTGCTGCACTTTTACCGTGGGGTCATCACCTCGTGCTGATGGAAAAGGTGAAAGACCGTGCCGCGCGCGCGCCTGGTATATGCAGGCCGCCGTCGCCCACAGGTGGAGCCGCTCCGTGCTCACCGCACAGATCGCCCAGCGCGCCCACGCCCGCGCCGGCCAAGCCGTCACCAATTTCGCCGCCACGCTTCCGCCACCGCAGTCGGATCTCGCGCAGCAGACGCTGCGCGATCCCTACCTTTTCGACTTCCTCGCCCTCGGCCCCGCCGCCCGCGAGCGCGACCTCGAGCAGGGGCTCGCCGACCATATCCAGCAATTCCTCGTTTCGCTCGGCACCGGCTTTGCCTTCGTCGGCCGGCAGGTGCATCTCGAAGTCGGCGGGCAGGACTACTACCTCGACCTGCTCTTCTACCACCTGCGTCTGCGCTGCTTCGTGGTCGTGGACCTCAAGATGGAGGCCTTCCAGCCCGAGTTCGCCGGCAAGATGAACTTTTACCTCTCGGCGGTGGACGATCAGCTGCGCCACCGCGACGACCAGCCGAGCCTCGGCCTGCTGCTCTGCCAGGAAAAGAACCGGCTCACCGTTGAGTATGCCCTGCGCGACCTGAAAAAACCCATCGGCGTCGCCGAGTGGCGCACGCGCCTCGTCGACTCCCTGCCGAAGAAGCTCCAAGGCAGCCTGCCCAGCGTAGCGGACATTGAGCGGGAACTGGGTCGCTCGCGAAAATAGCTTTCGTCTCCAATTCTATCGTCCAACGAGACTGTCGGAAAAGGGGTTCGTGTCGAGGTTGGTGACCGGATTGTGCGGTGAGGGGATTGAAGCGACGATTTTTTGTCCGATGCGCCCAAAAACGAGGGGAAGCTCGGCGTTGAGCGATGGCGGGCGTGGGGGCGGGCTCGGGGCGGGCTACTTCGCGCCATGGAGGGCCCGTCAGTTGCGCATGCTTCCGGCTCGGCTGACCTTTTCGAGGTTGTGGACCAGGCAGTAGAGCCGCCACTGGATGTTGACCTTCACGGTGCCGCGCAGGGTCGAGCGGTTCATGCCCTTTTGCGCGGCGAGGTTGCCGAAGACCGGTTCGACCGTGCCCAGCCGTCGGCTGTAGATCGCGCGGCCCTCGGGGGTGTCGATCTTGTCTCTCATGCGCGAGGTGAGCGTCTCCGTCACACGGCCGTGGAACACCCGCACCTGCCTCGGTTGCCCCGCCTCGGGATTACGCAGGCAACGCTCGCGCAGGGCGCAGTGCAGGCAGGCGGCTTTGGCGGCCTTGTAGTGGCTGACCCGGTAGCCCTGTGCGTTGGTGACTTCACGACCGGTGCCGTAGAGTCGCTGGCCCGCCGGGCAGATCAACCGCTGCGTCGTCGCCTCATACTTAAAATCCTCCGGGCCGAACCAGCGCCGGGTGCTCCGGTATTGTTGTTTGTGCCGGTCGGTGGGGCGGCGGTGGCGGCGAGCGTCGGCAAACCGCGGATCGCGCTGCCGGAACTTCGGGTCGGGGACATACGCGTCGACCTCGGCCGCGGCGAAGGCCTCGAGGTTGCGGTTGCTGAAGTAACCGGTGTCGGCGCTGACGGCTGCTTGCTGCAACGCCTTCTTGCCGCAGCCGGCCGCGGCGAGGTTGGCCTGCGCGCCGCGCAACATCGGTTCGGCCACCGCCCCGTCGTCGCCCTCGCCGAAGGCCTGCGCGTGCACGATCACCTGATGCTTCGCGTCCACCATCGCGTTGGCGTTGTAGCCCTGGATGATGCCGTGGCTGCTCTTCATCTTCGCCGACTCGTTGTCGGTGACGTTGCTCTGCACCTCCTTGCCCATCCGGCCCTGCCGCGGCTGGTTGTCCTGCAGGAAGCGCTCGATCCGCGCGGCCTTTTGTTCGAGCCGTTTCAACCGGTCCGCCGAGCGGGTCGGCAGGGCGTGCGGGGCCCGGTCGTTGTGGTGGTGCTCGCGCACGCTCTGGCGGACCAGTTCCCGCAGCTTGGCATGCTTGCGGCGCAGATCGGCGTGCGTGCCGCTCCACTCCTTGGCGGCGTTGCTCGAGAGCTTGTAGCCGTCGATCGCAAAGTGCGTTCCTCCGAGCAGCCCCTCTTCCTCGCAGACCAACAGCACCTGGCTGAACAGGGAACTGATCCGTTCCTCGCCCATGCCCGAGACGAACTCGGCGATCGTGCTGTGGTCGGGCCGCTGCCCGCAGGTCAGCGCCATGAACACGATGTTGTCCCGGCAGGCCGCCTCCAACTTGCGCGAACTGAGCATCCCCCGGGCGTAGCCCAGCAGCACGACCTTCAGCAGCACGCGCGGATCGTAGCCGGGGCGGCCGGTGTCGTCGTTGCTGCGCTCCCGGTCGAAGCCGCTCAGGTCCAGCCGCTCCTCCACCACATAGTGGATCGTGTGCTCCAGGGTTCCGGCCTGCAACTGGTCCGCCAGCGAGACCGCCACCAGCATCGTCTGCGCATAATAGTAGTGCTTGTATCGTGCCATGGGATTGCGCCCGCTTCGGGCTCTCGCCTCCACAGCACCTCCCGCGCCGCCTCTCACCCCATCTCGCGCGAATGAGGCTTTTCCGACAGTCTCAACGTCAAAGTTACGAGGCGATCCGCCCGCTGCAGAATATGTGGCGCGGGAAGAACTACAGCGTGGAGGAAACCCTCCGCGACGCCCTCGACGCGGCGTTCTGGCTCAGCCAGCGGGGGCTGAAATATGGCGAAGCGCACGAGATGTCCGATTTTCTCCATCTGGGCGTGAGCAATCTCGATAGCCACCTGGTCGGCCGTGGATGGTCGGTGCCAGCCGCAAAGGCATCCGCCGCAAGGGCGGCTTGCCTTGCTGCTATGCTGCTGGGCCACGCGCGCGAATCGCTGCCGGAGGTGCGGTCGAGAGCGAGCAATGCGAGCGCCGCTGCAGGTGAGTTACTGACGGGCCGCTACGAGCGTATGCGAGCATTGCGGAAGTTGGCGCCGGAAGCTTTCTCGTATTGGCACGAAGCAGCCGGCTTCCTCCGATAGGGAAGGAGCCGGCGCTCAGGTGCTGGCGGGCTCCAGCGTGCGGCTGCGGTAGCGGTGGTAGGCGGCGCAGGTGACTTCGCGGCTGACCATCGGGGCGCCGAGCGGGTGCTCGGGCGTGACTCGGGGGCGGCGAGGGTGCAGTCGTCGCTGGGAGCGATCGGCCGATCCAACAGGCAATTGGACGCTTGTCTAATAGGCAAATGGACGGTTGGCTAACCGGCAAATGGCCGACAAACCGCTTCCGCGCGCCTTGGCCGACATGCTCTTGACGGCTCTGTCGGACACCCCGGTGGTCTGTCTCCTCGGGCCTCGTCAGTGCGGGAAGACGACCCTCGTGCGGTCGCTCATGCCGCGTTATGGTTACGTGACCTTCGACGAGGCGGACGTGCTGGCATTGGCGAGGTCGGACCCGAACGGCTTCCTCGCCACGCTGCCTGACCGGGTGATCCTCGACGAGATCCAGCGGGTGCCCGAATTGCTCCGTGCGCTCAAGCTTGCGGTGGACCGCGATCGGCGGCCCGGCCGCTTCCTCCTCACGGGGTCGGCAAACCTGCTGTTGCTGCCCAAGCTGGGCGATTCGCTGGCTGGGCGCATGACGATCCTCGAGTTGCAGCCGCTCACGGCGGCCGAATGCGAACGCGCCCCGGGTGGCTTTCTCGCGGCTTGGCTCGGCGGCAGGCTCAAGCCGGCGCTGGCGGTCACGCCGCGTCCGCCGAGCACGGAGGTCCTCGCCGCCCGCGTGATCGCCGGCGGGTTTCCCGAGCCCCTGGCCAAGACCCCTGCCCGTGCTCGCGCCTGGCATCGTGACTACGTGCGCGCCTTGGTGGAACGCGACGTGCGGGACGTCGCCCGGGTGAGGGAACCGCGGGATTTGGCCCGGCTGCTGTCGTTGCTGGCGTTGCGCACGGGTGAGTTGTTGAACGTAACCACGCTCAGCAACGAACTCGATCTGCGGCGCGAGACGGTCGAAAATCACCTGGCCGCCTGCGAGCGACTCTTCCTGGTGCGGCGGCTCCAGCCTTGGCACCGGCACGCGGCCAAGCGCCTGATCAAAACGCCCAAGCTGCACTTTGTGGACAGCGGACTGGCCGCGACCCTGGCCGAGCTCACGGTGGAAGACTGGCATGACCAGCGAGACCGTTTCGGTCATCTCCTCGAGACCTTTGTGTTGCAGCAACTCACCGCGCAGGCGGCGTGGACCGATCCGGACCTGCGCTTCTGGCATTATCGGGACAAGGATCAGGTTGAGGTGGATTTCGTCCTTACGAGCGGTCGGAAAGTTTGGGGCGTGGAGGTGAAGGCGACGGCCACTCCAACGCAGGCGGACATCTCGGGCTTGCGCCGGCTCGCAGTGCAGTGTGGCGAGGACTTCGCCGGTGGCGTCTTGATCCACGCTGGCGCCCACCAAGTGACTCTCGGTGACCCCCGGTTGCTGGCCGTGCCGCTGGCACGGTTGTGGGAAATGTAGTCCGGCCTGTCGGGGAACGGTCGCCGATCTCCGATCGGCGTCAGGTGACGGTCTCCAGCGCGCGGCTGCGGTAGCGGTGGTAGGCGGCGCAGGCGCCTTCGCTGCTGACCATCGGGGCACCGAGCGGCGACTCGGGCGTGCAACGCGTGCCGAAGGCCGGGCAGTCGTGC
>PNJM01000179.1 GCA_013821865.1 Rhodocyclaceae bacterium | reverse complement strand
CGAAGACCTTCGGAGAGTTCATCGCCTACGCCAAGGAGCGCCCGGGCCAGATCCGCTACTCGACCACCGGCATCGGCGCCTTCACGCATTACGAGGCCGAGGTGCTGCAGCGGCGCGCCGGGATCAAGATGGTGCATGTGCCGATGAAGGAAGGTCCGCCCGCCATGGTGCGCGACATGCTCACCGGCGACATCCACATCGCCTCGATGACCATGCCGACGGCCGCCGGCTTGATTGCGGCCGGCCAGTTGCGGCCGCTGGTGACGAGCTATGAGACGCGGCTGCCGGAATATCCCGACATCCCGACCCTGGCGGAGGTGGGCTTTCCGGGCGTCGCCACCTCCAACTGGTCGATGATGTATGTGCCGGCCGCAACCCCGCGGCCATTGCAGGAGGCGCTGCACGCCGCGGTCAGCAAGGCGCTGGCATCGGCGGGACTGCAGGAAGCCTATAAGAAGCAGATCATCATCCCGACGCCGAGCGCCTCGATCGGCGAGGCGCAGGCGTGGCTGAAGGTGGAGATGGACCGCTGGGAGCGCATTACCAACGAGGTCAAGCTCGATCTGGATCAATAAGCGGAGAGGGCGGGGTTCGGTACGCACGCGCAGGCTGTCCCGCGCGTGCGGAACACCGCACGGGATGCGGGCGCCGCGATCGCCATTGCGGTTGGCCGGCACGATCCGCTAACCTTTCCCTGGAGCCGCCATCCAAGAGCAGGCCCAGCCCGACAGATCATAAAAGCAGAATCTGGGGAGGAAGCGATGAACCGGTGTCTCGTGGTTTTGTCGGCCATCGGCCTTGCGCTCGCGTCGAGCGTCGGGGCAGCGACCGCGAACGATCCCGTCGCCGAGCGTGCGGTTGCCGGCGCCAAGCAATATGTCAAGGACAAGAACCTGAAGGATCCGAAGCTCACGATCCTGCTGAGCTCGCTCTACAACAATTCCTTTCCGGATTTCGCCAGGAGATGGGAAGAGCTCACCGGCGTGAAGTTCGAGATCGTGCCGCTCGGCTATACGGACATCCCCGCCAAGATCATGCAGGAGGGCGTGTCGAAGACCGGCGTCTACGACATCTTCAACGACTTCCCCTACACCATGCCGGACGCGGTCGGCGCCAAGGTGATCATCCCGCTCGATCCGTATGTGGCGAAATACAAGCCCGACTTCTCCGGCATCGCGGACGGGCTCTTGTACCAGCAGAACTACGACGGCAAGCTCTATACCTTGGTCAATGACGGCGACCATCTGATCATGGCGCTGCGCAAGGACCTGGTGGAGAACCCGCAGGCGCGAGCCGAATACCGGGCGAAGTTCGGCAAGGATCTCGGCTGCCCCGACACGCTCGCCGAATGGGAGCAGCAGGCGGCGTTCTTTCAGACCAAGGAGGGCGAGACGCGCTGGGGCATCAAATTCGAGAAGCCGCTCTACGGCGCGCTCGGCTACCGGTCGATCAATTTCTCCTACCGGCACTTTCCCGCCTATATGGAGGGGCTCCTATTCGACCGCGACATGAAGCCCCGTATCAACAGCCCGCAGGGCGTGAGCGCCATCAAGGCTTTCGCGTCGATCGTGCAATACATGCCGAAAGATATCCAGGGCTGGGGCACGCCGCAGATCTATCCGTTCTGGGGCAGCGGACAGGCTTATTCGGCGATGTCGTTCCCGTCGATCATCGGTTTCGGCGAGAGCAATCCGCAGAGCACCGTGAAAGGCAAGCAGCTCGCTTGCCTGATCCCCGGCAAGATGGTCAATGGACAACTGGTGCGGCGTTCGCCGCAGGCGGCCGGCACCGGCTACATGGTGAGCGCCTACAGCAAGAACCCGGAGCTCGCCTACCTATTCATCCAGTGGCTTACCAGCCCGAGCGTGGGTGATGAAGCGGTCGCGCATCCGAAGGGATTCTGGGATCCGTACCGGGCCTCGAACCTTACCAACAAGGCCATCCTCGACCGCTTCGGCGCGGATTTCGTCAAAACCACGCTGGAGAACTCGAAGTATGCCGCCTCGCTGCTGCTGATCGAGGGGAACTACGAGTACTTCAAGGTGCTCGACAACAACCTCGCCGACGTGATGAACGGCAATATCAGCGCCGAGGAGGCAGCCCGGCGGATCGAGACCGGCTGGAACAAGGTGACGGCCGACGTCGGGCGCGAAAACCAAGTCAGGATCTGGCGCAAGGGCGTCGAGAGCGGGATCTATCTCGATAAGTTCTGAGCCGTCGCGCGCCGGGCCGCCCGCCCGCCCCTGCTACCGCAAGCGTCGCAGGGGATGGACGGACGGCCGGCGGTCGCGTCCTGAGGCCTCGCCCTGACGTCCACCGGGAGCGCGTTCGAGATGGTCGAAATCACCACACGCGGCGCCGACCTCGTGGTGCGTGACACGCCGAAGCGGGGAGGCGTGCTGCCGCGGCTCGCCGCATGGCTGGCGCAAGAGCGCGTGTTCCGGCTGATCCCCTTCATCCTGGTGGAGGGGATGTTCATCCTGGTGATCTTCATCCCGTTCCTGCTGACCGTCTATATCAGCCTGTTGCGCTGGCGCGCCAACCGGCCGTTCGAGACTGCGAGCTTCACCGGGCTCGACAACTATTACTCTGTCATTGGCAACGACCAGTTCTGGCTGGCAGTCGGACGCAGCTTCTATTTCGGCGGCGTCGCGGTCGCGCTGGAGCTGCTGATCGGCTTCGTGCTAGCCATGCTGGTCAGCCAGACTACGCGCTTCAAGCGGCTCTACACCACGGTCTTCCTGGTGCCGATGATGATCGTGCCGGTGGTCGTCGGCTATAATTTCTCGATGATCTACGTGGACAGCGGGCCGCTCAACCAGTTGCTCGCGCCGCTGTTCAGCCTGTTCGGCATGGACCCGCGCGTGCGCTGGCTGTCGCATCCGGTCGCGGCGCAGTGGGGAATCATCCTGGCCGATGTCTGGCAGTGGACCTCGCTTACCTTCCTGATCTTCCTGTCCGGCTTCTCGGCGCTGCCGCCGCAGCTCGTCAACGCCGCGCGCGTGATGGGGGCGAGCCCGTGGCAGATCTTCTGGCGCGTGCAGTTCCCATTGCTCAAGCCCGCGATCGTGATCGCGGTGGTGATCCGCTCGATGGAGGCGCTGAAACTGTTTGATCCGGTGGTGTTGCTGACTTTCGGCGGGCCCGGCACCTCGACGCAGACGGTGGCGTATTTCCTGTGGGAGCAGGTTTGGGTGTTCAACAAGTTTTCGTTCGGGGCCGCAGCCTCGATCTTGCTGCTGCTGATCTTCGGCGTTTTGATCTACGCCGGAATCTACCTATTGGTGCGCCAACGCGCCATCGTCGAGGGGAGGGGCGCTTGATGGCCGCGACGCTCGCCATGAGCCCGGACGCCGCGCGGCGGCGCAAGTTGCGGCGGCAACGCCGCAACGCCGCCATCCGCCACGCGATCCTGCTCGCCTGGACGGCCGTGATCGTGTTCCCGATCTTTTGGATGGTCTCGACCTCGTTCAAGGAGGCGGGCGAATGGGTGACCTGGCCGCCGCACTGGCTACCGCATGAGCCGACGCTGCATAATTACGCGCAGATCTTCGCCTTCGGCCCGATGGATGCCTCGCTCAGCCGGCAGGCGACCGAGCAAGCCTTCAGCATCTGGAAGGCGCTCGCGGACGCTGCCTTGGTGTGCACGATGGCGTCGCTGCTGGCGCTGCTGCTCGGTACCTTCCTGGCCTATGCGATCTCGCGCTTCAATGTCGGCGGCAAGTATTTCCGCCACTTGGTGCTGACCATCCGGATGATTCCGCCGATCGTGGTGGCGATCGCCATCCTGATGTATTACGCGATCCTCATCCCCTATGCGACTTCGGCGCTGTTCGGCGTGCGCGTCAGCCTGTTCGACACCTATGCCGGGCTGATCCTGATCTACACCGCCACCACGCTGCCGTTCGTGATCTGGATGATGCTGAGCTTCATCGAGGAGGTCCCCTATACGCTCGAGCATGCCGCCCGCATGATGGGAGCGGGACGCTTCACCGTGCTGCGGCGCATCGTGCTGCCGCTGGTGGCGTCCGGCATGGTGGTCACCTTCCTGTTCGTGTTCATCCTCAATTGGTCGGAATTCCTGCTGGCGCTGACGCTGACGCATCCGGAGGTGACCACGCTCACCGTGCTGCTCAACAAGTTCCAAAGCGCATCGGAAGGCCGGCTTTACGGGCCGCAGGCGGCGATCGGGACCGTCATCACCGTTCCGGTGGTGATCCTCGGCATCCTGATCCAGAAGCACCTGGTGAAGGGCTTCAGCTTCGGCATGATCCGCAAGTAGCAATAGAGGGCGTCGTGGCGCAGATCATCTTCAAGGACGTGGTGAAGAAGTTCGGGGCGGTGACTGCGGTCGCGGGCGTCAACCTGGAGGTCCGCGACGGTGAGTTCCTCATCATGGTGGGGCCGTCCGGCTGCGGAAAGACCACCACGCTCAACATGCTGTCCGGCCTCGAAACCCCGACCAGCGGCGACATCCTCATCGGCGAGACCGTCGTCAATGACCTGGAGCCGGGCGAGCGCGGGCTCGGCATGGTGTTCCAGGACCTGGCGCTGTTTCCGCATATGTCGGTATACGAGAACATCGCCTTCGGCCTGCGCGTCAAGAAAGTACCCGAGCGCGAGCTCGACCGCGCGGTCAGGCGGGCGGCCGAGGCGATGCATATCGCGCATCTACTCGCCAAGCTGCCGCGGCAATGTTCCGGCGGCGAGGCGCAGCGCGTGGCGCTTGCCCGCACGATCGTGACCGACCCGGCTGTGTTCCTGATGGACGAGCCGCTGTCCAGCCTCGACGCCAAGCTCAGGGTCGACATGCGCACCGAGCTCAAGCGCCTGCACGAGCGGCTCCGCGCCACCTTCGTCTATGTCACTCACGACCAAGCCGAGGCCATGACCATGGCGGACCGCATCGTGGTGATGAACCGCGGTCATGTCGAGCAGGTGGGGGCGCCGCTGGAGATCTACGGGCGGCCCGCGACCGCATTCGTGGCGGGCTTCTTCGGCACGCCGACGATGAATTTCCTGGCGGGAGAGATTACCGTCCACAAGGGCGGGCTGGTGTTCCGCAGCGCCAATGTCGAGCAGGCGCTGCCGGCCAGCGTTCCGGCAAGTCTTGCGGGCCGCAAGGTGGTGTTCGGCGTGCGGGCCGAGCATGTCCTGCTGGGGACGACCGGCATGCGCGGCCAGGTCGACATGCTGCAGCCGCTGGGCGACAGCACGCTCGCCTTCTTCAATTTCGGTGGCGACGGCGCGCTGGTCGCCAGCGTGGAACCGTCGACCAGGCTGGCGCCGGGCGAGAATATCGGCTTCTCGTTCGATGCCGAGCGCGGCCATCTGTTCGACGCCGAGGAGGGCCGCCGGTTGAACTGAACGTTCATTGTGCTGCAAACGCACCCGTCGCGCGCTGGAAGGAATACTGCGTCGCGTCGTTTGCCTAGGTTGCGAAGCGATTGTACCGCCGCCCCAAACGATGAGGAGGATCGGGGGCGGATGTCCAATTCACGCGCCGGGATGAGCCTTTTTCCAGTGACGTTTTTGAGATTTGTTGCCAATGCCCGCCTTGTCACGACGGCCGACACGATACCGGCGAGACTCTTTTTGACATCGGGACGCAGGGCACCGTCTATTTGGATGGCGTCCGAGACGCTGCAAGGCATGGGCACCAGGAGCCGG
>PNJM01000178.1 GCA_013821865.1 Rhodocyclaceae bacterium | reverse complement strand
CCAGCATGAGCAGCACGGCCGAGACGAAGAGCTTCGGCGGGCTGCGGCGGGCGCTTGCGGAGGCGAGCAGGGCCAGCGGCACCAGGAAGGCGATCATCTCCAGCCAGAACATGAACGCTTCGAGGGTGGCGTTGAAGGCCGTGCCGAGCGCGCCGCGGAAAACGAGATCCGCCAGCCGCACCGCCACGTAGGCGGCAAGCAGCCAGTACATCACCCCGGACAGGCGCGACAGGATGCCGGTTTCCTGCTTGCGCCTGAAGGCGGTCGAGGCCAGCGTCGACTCGAAGATCACCACCGCGAAGCCGAGCAGCGCCGCCGTCATCAGGTAAATCAGCGGCAGCAGCATGCCGGACTGCCACAGCGGGTGAATCTGCTGGCCGAAGATGACCAGCAGCGAGCCGAGCGAGGACTGGTGCATGGAAGGCAGCAGCACGCCCAGCGCGATGATGAAGAAGAGCAGCTTGCCGAGCTTCTTCTTCGCGTCCTTCATGCCCCACTTTTCGAAGAAGGTCGGCGCGAACTCGATCCACATCACCACGACATAGGCCGAGATGCAGACCGCCACCTCGAACATCACCGAGTTCACCTGGGCATAGCCGGGCCAGAAGATGTGCCAGAAGTTCCACCAGCGGCCCAGGTCGAAGATGACCGAGACGCCCGCCAGCGTGTAGCCGAACAGGCTCGCCAGCAGGGCCGGCCGCACCAGCGGGTGGTACTCGCCGCGGTTGAAGATGTAGACCATCAGCGCCATGACGTAGCCGCCGCAGGCGAAAGCCGAGCCGACCACCACGTCGTAGGCGATCCAGATGCCCCAGGGGTAGCCGTCGTTGAGGTTGGTCACCGCCCCGAGGCCGTAGATGAAGCGATAGACCAGGATGGCGCCGGCGATCGCCGTCAGCGCGCCGAGCAGTAGCGTGAGCGGCGTGACCAGGCTGCCGCCGAGCGGCGCCGGCGCATGGGCGTGGTTACTCATTTTGACCTCCCTCTTCACCTTCGGGCTTGGCATTGCGTTTGGCGACATAGCTCAGCACGCCGAGGAAGGCCAGCGGCGCGATCAGCCCGCCGTACAGCGTGTGCTGCAGGGTTTCCGAAGCCCTGGCATCCGAGCGCGGCGGCAGATCGGGATAGCCCAGCTTCTCGAACGGCACGCCCGACAGCATCACCATTTGGGTGCCGCCGAATTCCTTCTCGCCGTAAACATGGTCGATGTATTTCCCGACGACGTTCGGATAGCTCTGGTCGGGGCCGCCCAGCTTGCCGCGCGGGAACATGGCCTGGCTTCCCGCCTTGAGCGTCTTGCGGCGGGCGATCTCCTTGTTGATGTCGGCCACCGTGCCGTACAGCGTCGCCCCGGTCGGGCACACCTCGGCACAGGCGGCGTACTTGCCGTCCTTCCAGCGGTGCCTGCACAGCTGGCACTTGCTGATCTGCGGCAAGGCCTGGTCGTAGGTGAAGCGCGGCACGCCGAAGGGACAGGCCGCCACGCAGTAGCGGCAGCCGATGCAGGCTTCCTTGTCGTAGCTCACCACGCCGGTCTGCGGGTCCTTCTGCATGGCCGAAACCGGGCAGGCGGAAACGCAGGAGGGGTCGACGCAGTGCAGGCACGACTTCTTGACGAAAGCGTAGCCGTTCTCCGCCTGATCCTTGTTTTCGGCCGAGCCGTGGCGGTAGGCCTTGATGACGGTGAGCGTCTTGCCGGAGAGGTCGAGCGGCGTGTCCCAGTACTGCTCCTGGGTGCTGAACTCCACCGGCATGCCGTTGGCTTCCTTGCAGGCCGCCACGCAGGCCTTGCAGCCGACGCAGAGGGTCGAATCGAACAGAAGGCCGACCGCCTCGGGCGGCATGGTCTTGTTTTCGCGCGCCTGGACCGGGCAGCCCGCTCCCGCAGCGAGCAAGGTGCCGCCGGCCAGGGACGCCTTGAAGAATTTGCGCCTGTCCATGATCACTCGCCCTTGGGTTGTTGGGACTCCTGGGTGCCGCCCTCGGACTTGCCGAGGTTCCTGGCCAGCATCGCCGCACCGCCCGCCGCCGCGCCGGCAATGGCCGCCAGCGCCGCCGCCGCCGCGAAGCTGCTCTTGCCCTGCTCCTCGACGATGCGCGGGTAGGAAGCGGGCGGCATCATGCCCCTGAGCACCGCCGTCTGGTGGATGGGCTTGGCGAAGCCGACGCCCTTCTCCGTGCAGCCGATGCAGGGGTGGCCGCAGGCCACCGGCCAGTTGGACTCGCCGACATCGCCGAAGCCGATGGTCGAGCAGTTGGCATAGGTCTCCGGGCCCTTGCAGCCGAGCTTGTACAGGCAGTAGCCCTTGCGATGGCCCTCGTCGCCGAACTCCATGGCGAAGCGGCCGGCATCGAAGTGGGCGCGGCGCTCGCAGTGCTCATGGATGATGCGGCCGTAGGCAAATCTCGGGCGGCCCAGCTGGTCGAGGTCGGGCAGCTTGCCGAAGGTGAGAAAATGCACCGCGGTGGCAAGGAAGTTGTAGGGGTTGGGCGGACAGCCGGGAATGGTCACGACCGGCTTGCCGAGCACGTCGCCGACGCTGGAAGCGCCGGTCGGGTTCGGATCGGTGGAAGGCATGCCGCCCCAGGAAGCGCAGGAACCGATGGCGATGACCGCCGCGGCATCGGCCGCGCACTCCTTGAGCAGGTCGATGGCGGTCTGGCCGCCGATCTTGCAGTAGATGCCCTTGTCCTTGACCGGGATGGCGCCCTCGACCACCAGGATGTACTTGCCCTTGTTGTCCTTCATGGCCTGCTTGCGCGCGGCTTCGGCCTGGTGGCCGGCGGCGGCGAAGAGGGTTTCATGGTAGTCGAGCGAGATGACGTCGAGGATCAGCTTCTCCAGCGTCGGGTGCTCGGCGCGCAGCAGCGATTCGCTGCAGCCGGTGCACTCCTGGAAGTGCAGCCAGATCACCGACGGACGCCTGGCCTTCTCCACCGCCTTGGCGATCGCCGCCTCGGCGCCGGCGGGCAGGCCCAGCGTGGTGGCCGTGGCCGCGCAGAATTGCAGGAATTCGCGCCGCGAAATGCCGAGCCGGTTCTCCACCTCGCCCGCGGCTTCCGTTGCTTCCTCCATGTATGCTTCGTTCATCTCTCGCCCCCTGTAATTAGTCCCCTCCGGCAAACGACCGGAGGCCCTCCTGAGCAACAGCCAAACCACATGCTTCGGATGAGCAACATCAAGTTTCGTGCCTGATGGGTTGTCCGGATGAAGGGCACACGGAACAAGGAGTTAGGGATAGCGCAGGAGAAGGGAGAAAGAGGGGATCAATAAAAATCTGCCACCCCGACAGCCGGAATGGAAAGCCGATTACCACTGCAATTTTTGTGTTTACTTTACTTTTCAACTATTTATATATGCTGGGTACCGTGCCGTGAGTTGCCCGGAGGAGGAAACCGGACTATGCGCATCCGTGAATTCCTTCACTTCCGCTCCAGGCCCGCTTGTGCCATGCTCTCTGCATGCTGTCGCGTCCGCCCGCTCGACGCAGGGCGGCACCGGAGATTTGCCACATGCTGTTGAATTCACTCATGCCGACCGGGAATGCCGCCGCGGGGCCGGATCCGGACCGCTTCCAGGTCTGGCTCGGCACCCTGCCCTTCGATCGCCCCGCCGTGGCGGCGCGCGCGCTCGTCAAGGAACTGCAGCGCCTGCGCGACGCTTCAAACGTGCGGACCCGCCTTAAAATGCTCGAGGCGGCGCTCGAATCCGCCCGGCGCCTGGCGCATGAGAGCGAAAAGGAAATCTCCCACGCCACCCTGCCCCTGTCGCCGGAACTGCAGCAGACCTTTGTCGCCGCAAACGGCCTGCTCAAAATGCTGGCCGCCGCCTACGCCGGCATCGCCGAGGAAATTTCCCGCAAATGGATCGGCATCGGCTTCGCCAGGCCGCTGCGGCTCGCTGTCGTGCGCGCCATGCAGTTCCAGGCGCAGCGCCTCAGCCTGGCCTACCGCGTCTATGCGCGAGGATCGAATTCCGCCTGGTCGGACCTGCACCACCTTTACCGCATCGCGCGCAACGGCGGCTTCGCCAACATCACGCCGCCGGGCACTGCCGCCACCGCCGAGCAGATCTACGTCAACGCCCTGCTCCTCGCCTTCTCCGAGCCGACCAAAATGGCGCCGGGGGAACTGGAACGCGTGCGCTTCTACGTCGAGCGCCATGCCAAGCTGGCACAGCTTGAAGAAGCGCCCGCCGCCCAGCCGGGCGAAAAGCCGATGGATGCCTGCTTCCTCATCAAGCCGAAGGAAGCGAGGGCCGGCCGCTCGCTCGTGCGCGCATCGAAAATCGCCATCGAGCCGGGCGATCTCATCCTGCGCTGCAACCGGCTGCTCGCCAAGCTGCAGGGCCAGATCGGCGGCATCGAGAGAGGCATCGAACCGGTCAAGCTGGGCCTGCCGCTGGCCGCGCGCCAGCCGCAATTCACCGCGCTGTTGCACAACCTGCATCGCCTGTGGAGCGCCCCGCCCCTGCGGCGCTTCAGCCGGCATCATTTCAAGCCGCGCGTGGATATCGTCGTCGGTTTCGAAGCGCTATGGACCTTCCTTGCCGGCCCGGCCTTTCACCGCCGCACCGCCGAAGGCGGATTGGAAGATCGCAGGCTCGAACTGAGTGAATGGGCCATCGGCAACGAAAGCCCGATCGGCTTCTCGCTGCAGTACATCGGCGGCAACGGCGGGCCGGTGTGCGTAGGCGAACTGGTGGGAATGCGACCGCGCGAGCAGAGCACGGTGCATATCTGCATCACGCGCCGCGTGGTGAGCAGCGACCTGCAACATTTTGAACTGGGCCTGCAAAAACTGGCGCCGGTTGCGGTGCACACCCTCATCACCGCGTTCCAGGCGGGGGCCAGTGGCTCCGTCAGCCCACGCCGGTTGCGGGCGATCATCCTGCCCAGGCTGCCGGGCCAGGGCAACGTCCTGGCGTTCGCCGTTCCGTCGAAAACCGTGACAACCGGTACCCGGGTCCGCGTGCCACGGGAAGGGAGCGAAGTCATGCTGCAGGTCGCGGCATGCATCGAACAATGCCCGAGCTGCGACATTTTCGCCCTGGCGACGCCCACTGCCTGACTTGCGGTTTGCCCCCGGTGACGGGCGGGGGGGTGACAGAAGCAGCAGTCTTATGCCATGCTTTTGTGGTTCTCCCGTCGGCCGTTCCACGGGCCCACATGCTGAAAAGGAAGGTAACGCGTGTTTCCGGTGTTTTCCCTAGTATCCCTGTTGCCCGAAGGCGGGAAAGTCTTCGTTGCCGGGCTGCATCCGGAGATGCTGCGGGCCTGGCTCGATACGCTGGCGAATGCGCCGATCGAGGATGTCGCCGAAGCCCTGCAAGGGCAGCTGAAGCGCACGAACGCCGCGACCAATGTCCGCATCCGCCTGAAGATGCTCGACATCATGGCCGAGGATACGGCCCGCATCGCCGGCACCCTTGAAGCCGATCTGAACCAGTCGCACCACCCGCTTTCCAGGGATTTGCAGCGCAAGGTCGTTGCCGGCAACGAACTGCTCAAGCTTCATGCAAAATGCTATCGGGGAGTCGTCGACAAGCTGTCCGGCAGATGGCTCGGCCGCGGCAGTTCGCGACAGCTGGAGCACGCGCTGCACCAGGCCATGGATATGGAGCGGCGGCGCCTTCTGCTGGCGTTCCGCGCCTATACGCCGGGCTCGAGATCGGCCTGGCGAAACCTGCACAAGCTGTAC
>PNJM01000177.1 GCA_013821865.1 Rhodocyclaceae bacterium | reverse complement strand
GGTGGCGCCGTTCTCCGAGAGCACGAAGACCGAGGAGCCGCGCGCCGTCGGCTTGATGAAGGCATCGGCATGCACCGAGACGAACAGGTCGGCCTGCACGCGCCGCGCCTTCTGCACGCGATGGTGCAGCGGAATGAAGAAGTCGCCGTCGCGCGTCAGCATAGAGCGCATGTTCGGCTCGGCGTCGATCTTGCTCTTGAGCCGGCGGGCGACCTGGAGCGTCACGTTCTTTTCATGGCTGCCGCCGCGGCCGATGGCGCCCGGATCCTCGCCACCATGGCCGGGATCGAGCACGATGGTGACAAGACGGGAGACTTCTGGCTTGCCTTCCTCCCTGCCCTTCTGCTGCGGCTCCGGCTTCTCGACAGACCGGATCTCCTTCTGCTCCAGCTTTTCCAGCAGGCTCACCAGGGGATCGACCGGCTCGGCCGGATACAGGTCCATCACCAGCCGGTGGCCGTACTCGCCGACCGGCTTGAGGGTGAATACCTCGGGCTTGATCTCGCTCTTCAGTTCGACCACCAGCCGCACCACTCCCGGCTTGTGCCGTCCGGCGCGGATCAGCCTGATGTAGGGATCCGTCTCGGAAATCCTGCCCGGCAGGCTCTGCAGGATGCTGTTGAATTCGACGCCTTCCAGATCGATGACCAGCCGTTCCGGATTCTTCACGACCATGTGCGTGAAGGCGAGCGGCTGCTGGTATTCGAGTGTGATGCGCGTGTAGTCGCGCGCCGGCCAGATGCGCACGGCGAGGATGCTGGTGGCAGCGGCGAAGCCGGCCGGACTGACAAGCAGGGTCAGCGCGGCGCCGGCGTACTTGAGAAAGTCGCGGCGCTTCAGCCCGGCGATTGCCGGCGGAGCTTTGTCAGGCATGCGCGCCCCGCTTCGGTGGAAGATGTGAGCTCAGCCATGCGCCCGGAGCCGGCGACGGCAAGCCCGATGCGCAGGTCGGCGGGCACGAGATATTCCCCGGCCTTGTCCGGCCATTCGACGAGGCAGACCGCCCCGCCTTGGAAGTATTCGTCGAGACCTGCATCGAGATACTCTTCCGGCTGGCTGAAACGATAAAAATCAAAGTGATGCAAGTTTAATCTAGAAATAGCATAAAGTTCAACCAAAGTATAGGTCGGACTCTTTACATTTCCCGTGTAATCCAGGCCGCGCAGCACTCCTCGCACCAGCGTCGTCTTGCCACTGCCGAGATCGCCGCACAGGTAGATCACCACTCCGGGTTCGAGCGCCTGCGCCAGGCGGGCGCCGAAGGCGAGCGTGGCCTGCTCGTCGGGCAGGTCGACTTTCACTGATGAGCCGCTATCATCGGCAGGATGCAAGGGAAACTCTCCGTCGATTGGACTGAACTCGCCGCGCGCATCAAGCGCTGGGGGCGGGAGCTGGGCTTCGATGCCATCGGCATTGCCGATGCCGACTTGAGCGCGGCCGAAGCCGCTCTCGCCGAGTGGCTTGCCGCCGGCTGCCACGGCGAAATGGATTATATGGCAAGCCACGGCGCGAAGCGTTCGCGCCCGGCCGAACTGGTGCCCGGCACCGTGCGCATCATCACCGCGCGCATGAACTACCTGCCGGAAGCCGCGCCGGCGGAAAGCATTCTCGCCGACGGCACTCGCGCCTGCATCTCGCGCTACGCCCTCGGCCGCGATTACCACAAGCTGCTGCGCACGCGCCTGCGGCGCCTGGCCGAGCGCATCGGCGGCGAAGTCGGCGCTTACGGCTGCCGCGTATTCACCGATTCGGCTCCGGTCATGGAAGTGGCGCTTGCGGCGAAAAGCGGCCTGGGCTGGCGCAGCAAGCACACGCTGCTGCTGACGCGCGAGGCCGGCTCGTATTTCTTTCTCGGCGAGATCTACACCGACCTGCCGCTGCCCACGGACAATCCGCAGGAGGAACACTGCGGCACCTGCCGCGCCTGCCTCGACGCCTGCCCGACGCGGGCCATCGTCGCGCCCTACCGCGTCGACGCGCGGCGCTGCATCTCCTATCTCACCATCGAACTGAAGGGCAGCATCCCCGAGGACCTGCGCCCGCTGATCGGCAACCGCGTCTACGGTTGCGACGACTGCCAGCTCGCCTGCCCGTGGAATCGCTTCGCCCGGCATACGAAGGAAGCGGACTTCGCCGTACGCCACGGGCTGGACGCCGCGCAACTGGCCGAGCTGTTCTCGTGGGACGAAGAGGAATTCAGGACGCGGATGGCCGGCAGCGCGATTTATCGCATCGGCCACGAGCGCTGGCTGCGCAACCTCGCCGTCGGGCTCGGCAATGCGCCGACGTCGCCGGAGATCATCGCCTCCCTGAATGGGCGGCGTAGTCATTCGTCAGCACTGGTGCGCGAGCACGTGGCATGGGCACTGGTGCGGCATCGACCACCTCCACCGGGCTGAAGCCAGGCCTACTCCGGCGGGACCCACCGCCAGAACGCAAGCGCCAGGCACGCCAGAACAACATAGACCGCGGTGAAGAACGCTGGCGGAAGATCCCAGTAGAGCAGCCTTCCCACCCAGTGTCCGATAAAACCGGCATCGGCCCGCGCAGCGCCACGCAGCAGATCTTCCCACACGGTGAGGGGGCAGGCGATGCCGGCAAGGGATTCCAGCGCAACGAAAACAATGGCGCCGGCGTGCAGCAGCCGCAGGCCGCGCCGTCGCACCCAGCGCCAGCCGGCTGACGCACCCAGCGGGATCAGGACGAAGCCCGCGCCGACAAGCGCAGCAATCACGAAATGGACGACAAGGATCAAGTCGGCCAGCATTGCATTCATGCCCTGATGTTGGCGTCAATCGCCGGTCGCCGCCGGCCGGCCAGGATCAGCGCACCATTCGCTCCATGATCCGGGATACAGCAAGGAACCGGACAGCCCGGCAACCTCCATTGCCAGCAGATTGTGGCACGCCGTCACGCCCGAGCCGCAGGTATGGACGACCTCTCCCGCGGCACGATCGCCCATCAATTGCAGGAATTCCGAGCGCAGCGCCTCGGCCGGCTTGAAGCGGCCCCTGGCGTCGAGATTGTCCTTGAAAAAGCGGTTGGCCGCTCCAGGGATATGGCCGGCCACCGGATCGAGCGTCTCGTTTTCCCCGCGATAGCGTTGCGGATTGCGCGCATCGAGCAGCAGCATGCGGGGATCGCCGAGGCGGCCTTCGACATGGGCGGCATCGACGGCGGCGTCGGGGCGGATCTGCGGCGCGAACGCGGCATGGGACACGTGCGGCCCGGCATCCGTCAGGTCGCGGCCGCTCGCCTCCCAGGCCATCAGTCCGCCGTCGAGCACGGCGACGGCGTCGTGGCCAAGCCAGCGCAGCATCCACCACAGGCGCACGGCATACGCTCCCCCGGCATCATCGTAGGCCACGACCTGGGTGTCGGCGCCGACGCCCCATTCCGACAGCCTGGCGGCAAAGTGCGCCGCGTCCGGCAGGGGATGGCGGCCGTTGCGCCCGTTCTTCGGACCGGACAGATCCCGTTCCAGGTGCGCATAGAGGGCGCCGGGAATGTGCGCCTCCCGATAGGCGATTTCCCCGGCATGCGGATGCACGAGGTCGAACGAGCAGTCGAAAACGCGCCAGCGCGCATCATGCAGGTGGCGGGCCAGATCCTCGGCGCTGACGAGAGTGGTGAAGGGGGTCATCCCTCATCATCCCTGCTCACCCAGCCGCGCGCCTCCTCTTCGTCCGAAAAGACGCGCAGGTCGGCATTGACGAAAATCTGCGACAGCCATGCGCTCCACGCCACCCATTGCGAGTCGGTGAGCACCGCGATCCTGCCGAAGTCGTGCGAATGGGCACGCGAGAACCTGATATCCTCCCAAGCCATGTCAAGCGTGAAGTCGGCCATCTGGCGCAAATCGACGAGCAGGTTGACCATGCCCTCGAATTTCACCTTGTAGTTGACCAGCTCCTCGAACTCCTTGTAATCGGCCAGAGTGAATTCGCCATAGGCGGCGACGGTGACGAGCTTGTCCTTGTGGTCGGTGACGATCATGTTGCGCTCCCTGTATGGCTTCCACCGCTACTATAGCCGCCGCCTCAGTCATGCTCAACCGGCGCGCGCGATTGCACGCTGGCAATCACGCCGCTGGCGATGATGAGGCCGATGGCGAGCCACGACGACGGCGGCAGCCTGTCGCTCCAGATGAGCGCGCCGAAAAGGCTGGAAAAAATCACCGTGGTGTAGGCAAGGCTGGCCGAGACGAGGGTCTTGCCGCGCTTGTAGGCGCGCGTCATGGCAAGCTGGGCCAATGCACCGAAGCCGCCCACGCCGAGCAGCAGGGCGGCGCCATATGGGCTGATGGAGTGGAAGGGATCGCCGGTCAGCACCCAGGGCAGCCCGCCCAGGGCGGAAAGCAGGGAGAAATAGAAAACGGTGCGCCATTCCGGTTCGCCCAGCCTGCCGAGCTGGCGCACGTTGTAATAGGCCATCCCCGCCCCCGCTCCCGAGGCCAGCCCCGCCATCCCGCCCAGCCACCGATTGGCCTCGAAGCTCGGCCGCAGCAGCAGCACGACACCGGCCAGGCCGAGGACCAGGGCGAGGAACAGCGGCCAGCGCACGCGTTCGCCCGACCACACGGCGAGAATCAGGGCGAGGAACAGCGGCGAGGTGTAGTTGAGCGTGACCGCAGTGGCCAGCGGCAGCACGCTGATGGCGTAGAAATACAGCACCAGCGAGACGAAGCCGGAAAGCCCGCGCCGGATGTGCGCGCGCCAGTGCGGCGTGGCCAGTGCCAGGCGGTTCATGCGGATGAAGCCCCATAGCAGCATCAGCGCGATGAAGCCTCGATAAAAAACCAGTTCGGCGGCCGAGAATTGGCCGGCGCCGAGCTTGACGCACACGCCCATGCAGGCGAACAGCAGGCTCGCCGCGATCATCCAGAGGGATTGCATTTGTCTGTAAGGAGGGCCGCGAACAGCCCCAAGTCGTTGGTGAAAAAACAAAAAGCAGCCTTGCAAGGCCCCGCCGCGGCGTGACTGGGCAGCCGTCAATACGTTATTATTGTGGTTTGTTCTCAAGCAAGCCAAATGAGCCAAGCCGCAAACGACAAGCTGCCGAAGTCCTTCGAAGCCGCCCTTGCCGAACTCGAAGCCATCGTGCAAGGCATGGAGGCCGGCAAGCTGTCGCTGGAGGAATCGCTCGCCGCCTACCAGCGCGGCGCAGGGCTGTTGAAATTCTGCCAGAACGCGCTGGCTGTTGCCGAACAGAAGATCCAGGTTTTGGAAGCGGGCGAACTGCGCGAACTCCCCGGCACCACGGACGCCTGAATTCCAAGATGGATTTCCAGAGCTGGATGACTGCCGCGCAGCAGCGCACCGAGCATGCGCTCGAACGCCTGCTGCCCTCCCCCGAGGTGGTGCCGCCGCGCCTGCATCAGGCCATGCGCTATGCGGTGCTGGGCGGCGGCAAGCGCGTGCGCCCGTTGCTGTGCCATGCCGCCGGCGAACTGGCCGGCGCCGATCATGCCCGCCTCGACGTCGCTGCCTGCGCGGTGGAAATGATCCATGTCTACTCCCTGGTGCATGACGACCTGCCCTGCATGGACGACGACATCCTCCGCCGCGGCAAGCCGACCTGCCACGTCGAATACGACGAGGCCACCGCGCTGCTGGTCGGCGACGCGCTGCAATCGCAGGCCTTCCTCCTGCTGGCGGGACACCGGCTGGCCGACGACGCCACGCATCAGCTCGGCATGCTGCGCCTGCTGGCGCAGGCGGCCGGCTCGCG
>PNJM01000176.1 GCA_013821865.1 Rhodocyclaceae bacterium | reverse complement strand
GCCTGCTCCCGCTGGAGAAGCTGTCGGACCATCTCTCGGAGCTGGCCGACATCATGATCGACCTGGCCTGCCGCATGGCCTGGCGCAAGCTGGCGAAGCGCCACCGCGACGAGCCGAAATTCGCCGTCATCGCCTACGGCAAGCTGGGCGGCAAGGAACTGGGCTACGCCTCGGACCTGGACATCATCTTTCTCTTCGAGGATGACGCACCGGAGGCGCCGGAGATCTACGCGCGGCTGGCGCAGCGCATCAACACCTGGATATCCAGCGCGACGCCGGCCGGCATCCTGTTCCACACCGACCTGAGGTTGCGGCCCAATGGCGAGGCCGGCCTGCTGGTGAGCTCGGTGGACGCCTTCCGCAAGTACCAGATGGAATCGGCCTGGGTGTGGGAGCACCAGGCCCTCACGCGCGCCCGCTACTCGGCGGGCGATGCCGGGATCGGCCGCAAGTTCGAGGCCATCCGCATCGAAGTGCTGCGCAAGGAGCGCGATCTGGCCGACTTGCGGCGCGAGGTGTCCGAAATGCGCGGGAAGATGGCGGCGACGCATGCCAACAAGAGCGAACAGTTCGACCTCAAGCACGACCGCGGCGGCCTGATCGACGTCGAATTCATCGTGCAGTTCCTCGTGCTCGGCTACGCGCACAAGCACGCGGAGCTTACCCGCAACCTGGGCAACCTGGCGCTGCTCAGGATCGCCGCCGGTCTCGGCCTGATTCCGGCCGACCTCGCCGAGCGGGTGCGCAACGCCTACCGCGCCTACCGCAAGCTGCAGCACAGCCTGCGCCTCAACGACGCGCGGTACGCCCGCATCGAGCGCGCCGCCGTGGCGCAGAAGATCGGGAGCGTGAAGGAACTGTGGCGAGCGGTATTCGGGAACGAGTGAACAGGCCCTACACCCTCCGCAACCGCTCGCCCGCGGCGGCCAGCGTCTCCTCGCTCTTGGCGAAGCAGAAGCGGACGACCTTGTCGTCGCGGCCCTCGCGGTAGAAGGCCGAGAACGGGATGGCGGCGACGCCGTGCTCCCTCGTCAGCCGCTCGACGAATGCCTTGTCCGGCTCGTCCGTGATGGCGTCGTAGCACACCGACTGGAAATAGGTGCCGGAACAGGGCAGCAGGCCGAAGCGCGAGCCCTCGAGCTGCCTGCGGAAGAAGTCGCGCTTGGCCCGGTAGAAATCCGCCAGGCCAAGATAGCGATCCCTGTCCCGCATGAACTCGGCCAGCGCCAGCTGCATCGGGTGGTTTACGCAGAAGACGATGAACTGGTGCGCCTTGCGGAACTCGGCCATCAACTCGCGCGGCGCCAGGCAGTAGGCGATCTTCCAGCCGGTGACGTGGTAGGTCTTGCCGAATGAGGAAACGACAAAGGAGCGCTCGGCCAGGCCGGGGTAGCGCACCACGCTCTCATGGCGCCGGCCGTCGAAAACGATATGCTCATACACTTCGTCCGAAACGATGACGATGCCGGTGCCGCGCACCAAGGCCTCCAGCGCCAGCATGTCGGTGGACTCCCACACGGCGCCGCTCGGGTTGTGCGGCGTGTTGATGATGATCATGCGCGTCCTCGGCGTGATGAGCGCGCGCACCTCGTCCCAGTCCGGCCGGTAATCGGGAAACCTCAGGCGGGCAGGGACCGCCCTGCCGCCGTTCAGCTCGATGGACGGCACGTAGGAGTCGTACACCGGCTCGAACACGACCACCTCGTCGCCCGGCCGCACCAGCGCCGCGACGGCAGTGAAGAGGGCCTGGGTCGCGCCGGCGGTGACGGTGATTTCCGTCTCCACGTCGTAAGCCAGGCCGTAGAGCGACGACACCTTCTCCGCGATCGTCTCGCGCAGCGGCGGCGCGCCGGCCATCGGCGCATACTGGTTGGCGCCGGCTTTCATGTACTTCGCCACCAGGTCGAACAGCGCCTGCGGCGCGGAGAAATCGGGGAAGCCCTGCGACAGGTTGATGGCGCCATGCTGCTGCGCCAGGCGCGACATGACGGTGAAGATGGTGGTGCCCACCCAGGGCAGGCGCGACTCTATGGCGGCGGGAAAACGGGGCATGGCGGCGGCTTTCTATCTTGACCTGTTCGACGCACTGGAAAAAGAAGGCATTCGATATCTGCCATGCCTTATCGTATGTACGCCTCCGTCGTGTAGCGGCGCATCATGCGATGGCTGTTGAAAAAGGACGCGTTCTTGCTGATCGCGCCCTTCATCACCTTGATCCAGCCGCCCGGGTCGTCGCCGTATCCGTAATAGAACGGCAGCACGACTTGCTCGAGTTTGTCATAGAGCGCATGCGCTTCACCGTCCGCCGCGCCCGCGGCGTCGCCGATCGCCCAGCCGGTCACGCCCTCGATGCAGCCCTCGATCCACCAACCATCAAGCATCGACAGGCTCGGCACGCCGTTGAACGCGGCCTTCATGCCGCTCGTGCCGGAGGCTTCGAACGGGCGCAGCGGCGTGTTCAGCCACAGGTCCGCGCCGGACACCAGCGCAAGCGCGGTCTCCAGGTCATAGTCGGGCAGATAGGCGACCGGCACGACCCCGGCGAGCGCCCGGGCGTACGCGTGCAGTTGCTCGATCAGGCGCTTGCCGCCCTCGTCGCGCGGGTGCGCCTTGCCGGCGAGCACGATCTGGAACGAGCGGCTGCCGGCGATCGCCTTCAGCCGCTCGAGGTCGGAGAACAACAGGTCCGGTCGCTTGTACGCGGTCATGCGCCGCGCGAAGCCGAGGATCGGCACCTTCGGGTGCAGGACGACGCCGGTGCGCGCGCGCACCCGCTCGATGAGCGCCAACTTTGCTTGCCCGTGCGCATCCCAGATCGCGGCGTCGGGGATGCAGCAGTCGGCGCGCGCGAGCAGTTCGGGCTCGTGACACCAACCGGGGAGATAGTGGTCGTAGAGCTTGCGGAAGGGTTCGCTGGTCCAGGTGAACGGGTGCACGCCGTTGGTGACCGCGTGCACCCGGTAGCCGGGAAACATGGCTTTCGACACCTCGGCATGGCGCTTGGCGACGCCGATCACATACTCGCTCAGGTTGAGCGCGAGCCGGGTCATATTGAGATCCTCCGCGCCCGCCAGATGTTTGAGCGTTGTGGGGTCGACGGCGTTGCCGAGGACGCGCTGCACCAGCTCGTAAGAAAAGCGGTCGTGGCCGGCTTCGACCGGCGTGTGGGTGGTGAAGCTGCACAGCTCGCGCACGCGCGGGATGTCGTAGGGCGACTCCTCCGGGCGCCGGTCCTCGGGCGAATAGATGTAGCGCCGCAGCAGTTCCAGCCCGAGCAGCGCGGAGTGCCCCTCGTTTATGTGGTAATGGCGCACTTCGAAACCGAGCGCGTGCAGCAGCCGTACGCCGCCTAGCCCAAGCACGATCTCCTGCTTGAGCCGGTAGGTGTCGTCGCCGCCATAGAGGTAGTGCGTGATCTGGCGATCCTCGCGCCGGTTTTCGTCCAGATCGGTGTCGAGCAGCAGCACTGGCTGGCGGCCACCCATGTGGCCCTCGAGCACATACAGCCACGCGCCGATCCACACCGCGCGGCCCTCGATCGGTACGGCGATCTTGGCGTCCAGAGGCCGCGCCCACTCGCGCGGCTCCCACAAGCTGGGCTGCTCGGTCTGCCGGCCTTGGGCATCGATCTCCTGGCGGAAATAGCCGGCGCGGCTCACCAGGCTCACCGCCACCAGCGGCAGTTCGAGGTCGGCGGCCGAACGCACGGTGTCGCCGGCGAGCACGCCCAAGCCCCCGGCGTAGGTCGGGATCTCGTTGCGCAGCGCGATCTCCATGGAGAAGTAGGCGACGCGCGGTTCGTGGATGAAGTCGTCGAGCATGGGGCCGCCTCAGTATTCGCAAACAACGGGAGTGACGATTTTGCGCGCGATGAGAAAGATGGACAGAACCAGCAGGGCGATGCTCAGCAGGCCAAGCTCGCCGCCTCCGAGCGGCAACAGTGCCAGCGCCCCGGATGCCCCGAAGAACGACAGGAGGGTGACGAGCAGGAAGGAGCCGCAGGCAGCGCATCCGGCTGCCACCACGCCGCTCGCCGCCCCGCCGAGGCCGGCGGCGATTTCCCCGCGCGGCAGTTTCACCCGCTTTCTTTTCAGATAGTAAGCAATCATGGCAATGTCCATGCCGAACAGCAGAGGGATGGCCACGGTCGAGAACACGGCCAGCGTGTCGAAGTTGGTGGCGATTCCGCCGAGCAGGCTGCCCAGCAGCAGCAGCTTGGTATCGAGTGCTACGTCCGGAGTGGTAAATACTGCGCCAATCAAACTGAAATTGGGAATCCAGAGAAACGCCGAAAAGACGGCCGGCGCGATGGTTGCAGTCAGGCCGAGATAGGCCGGCTGGGCCAATACCTCCTTGGCCGCCTCGAAGATGGTTCGGGCCGGGTCTTGCCAAAACTTGTGCATGCCGGTCACTTCTTCTGCTGCAAGGCGATGTCGACCACCAGTTTCACCGATGCGTAGGGCTGGGCGCCGAGGATGGCGAACTTCCTGCCGTTGGGCGCGACAACCACGGTATGCGGGGTGCCCTGCCCGCCGGCGGCAAGCGCGTCGGCCAGGTCATCCGCGACTCGCTGGGCGTGCCGGCCGCTTTGCAGGCATTGCTCAAACTTCGCGCGATCGAGGCTGACGTATTCCGCGATGCGCGGCAGCTGCGCCGGGTCGAGCCGGTTGTTGCTCGGCGTGATCTCGAACAGGCGGTCGAGATACGCCCAGAACTTCGCGTTGCCGCCGAGTTCCGCGGCGCATTCCGTGGCCTCTGCCTCCTTGCGCGCCCTGGGGTGGATATCGTCGATGGGGAAGTGGCGGTACACCCAGGCGACCCTGCCCGGGTATTCCGCTACGATGCGCTTCAGGGCCGGGTGGAAGCGCTTGCACATGGGGCACTCGGTGTCGCTGAATTCGATGATCTTGACCGGCGCATCGGGATCGCCCCGGATGTGGTCACGCTGGGTCACCGGCTGAATGAAGTCGATGGATTCCGGCGCCGGCTGGCTGGACTGGGCCCCGGCATGGCCCGCCCCGAGTGCTCCCGCAATGAAGACGAGGGCGAGCCACCCGGCGACGAAATCCGGTCTGCGGCTTATCACGTTCATCATGATCAGAGGATGTACCAGTCCACTTTGAATATAGACGACAATCCCTTCATCGGTCAGTATCCGTCTGCTTCTGCTTGTCGGCAACCACGCGCACTGGTGGCCTGCGTGGAAGGGTGCTAAATTGCCGCCACCGTGTTCCATCTTGACCTGTTCGGCGCACCGCTTCATATCTGCCGGAATCTGCCGAAACGCTCAGCCCCCATGCCCACGGACACTCTTCAGACCCTCCGCGAAGACGGCGACTGCGTCGTCATCCTCGACCAGGCGCTGCTGCCGCACCAGCGCGTCGACCGGCGCCTGAAGACGCTGGCGGATGCCGCCCGCGCCATCCGCACGATGCAGGTGCGCGGCGCGCCGCTGATCGGCGTCACCGCCGCCTACGGCGTCGCCCTGGCCATGAAGAATGGCGCCGGCAACGCCGCGCTGGAGTCCGCCTGCGCCGCGCTCGCCGCCACGCGCCCCACGGCGGTGAACCTGCACTGGGCGCTGGCGCGCATGAAAGCGTGCCTCGCGCCGCTGCCCATTGCCCGGCGCCGTGCCGCCGCCTGGGCCGAGGCGCGCGCCATCGCCGCCGAGGACGCGGCGGCGAACCGGCAGATCGGCGGGCACGGCCTGGCATTGATCGGGAAACTCGCCGCGGCGGGGCGGCAGCCTGTCAGCATCCT
>PNJM01000175.1 GCA_013821865.1 Rhodocyclaceae bacterium | reverse complement strand
GGTGGGGTGCCGGAACAATGATTCCCATGGAGAAATGGTGATCGGCAAGTCTATCAGGCGTTCCGGTGGTGGGGTGCCGGAACGGTTGATGACCCTGATGGCAACCAGCGCCGAAGTCTATCAGGCGTTCCGGTGGTGGGGTGCCGGAACGGTTTGCCTGACGGCCTTTCAGGCCATCAGGCAAACCGTCTCGCTCCGCGAGGTCTTCAAGAAGGAGCCACCCTATCGCGCGGCGAGGTACTGCACGTACCGCGATACGCCTTCCTCCACTGTGGCGAAGGGCTCGTCGTAGCCGGCCTGGCGCAGCAGCGACACGTCGGCCTGGGTGAAGCTCTGGTACTTGCCCTTGAGCGCTTCCGGGAAGGCGATGTATTCGATCATGCCCTTGTTGCCGAGTTCCGCCAGCGACAGCGCCGGTTCGCCTTTCGCCGCGCGGCAGGCGTTCACCGTGGCCACGGCCACGTCGTTGAAGGCCTGGGCGCGGCCCGTGCCGAGGTTGAAAATGCCGGAGAGGTCGGGATTCTCGAGGAAATGCATGTTGACCTTGACCACGTCCTCGATGAAGACGAAGTCGCGCTGCTGCTCGCCGTTGCCGTAGCCGTCGCAGCCCTCGAACAGCTTCACCCTGCCTTCGGCCTGGAACTGGTTGAAGAGGTGAAAGGCGACCGAGGCCATGCGCCCCTTGTGCTGCTCCCGCGGGCCATAGACGTTGAAATAGCGGAAGCCGGCGATCTGCGACGCGGCCTCCGGCAGGCGGCGGCGCACCACCTGGTCGAAGAGAAACTTCGAGTAGCCATATACGTTGAGCGGCCCCTCGTGCTCGCGGGACTCGCGGAAGACGCTGCCGCCGCCATATACGGAGGCCGACGAGGCGTAGAGATACGGAACTTCCTGGTCCATGCAGAAGTCGAGCAGCGCCACTGAATAGCGATAGTTGTTGGCCATCATGTACTGGCCGTTGTGCTCCATGGTGTCGGAGCAGGCGCCCTGGTGCAGGACGGCCTCGACCGCGCCGTCGAAATCGCCCGCCTCCATGCACTCGGCGAATTCGTGCTTGTCGAGATAGTCGGCGATCTCGCAATCGACGAGGTTGCGGTACTTGTCGGCCCTGGTGAGGTTGTCGACCGCGATGATCTCGGTGATGCCGCGCTCGTTGAGCGCCTTCACCAGGTTGGAGCCGATGAACCCTGCCGCGCCTGTGACAATGTAGTACATGAGTGATTCCCGATAATCAAACGGACGAGCGCAGCTCGTCGAGATGCACCACCGCGGTGCCCAGCTTGCCGACGACGATGCCGGCGGCGCGGTTGGCGACGCGCATCGCCGCTCCCAGGTCCAGCCCGGCCGCCAGCATCACCGCCAGCGCGGCGATGACCGTGTCGCCGGCGCCGCTCACATCATAAACCTCCCGCGCCTGCGCCGGCTCGTGCAGCGCTTCCGAGCCGCGGAACAGCGTCATGCCCTCCTCGCTGCGCGTGACCAGCAGCGCCTCCAGGCCCAACTCGTCGCGCAAGCGCATGGCCTTGACCTTGAGTTCCGCGTCATTCGACCAGCGCCCGACCACCTGCCTGAACTCCGAACGATTGGGTGTGAGCAGCGTGGCGCCGGCGTAGCGGGCGTAGTCCTCGCCCTTGGGATCGACCAGCACCGGCTTGCCGGCGGCGCGCGCCAGCCGGATCATCTCGCCGATATGGGCGAGGCCGCCCTTGCCATAGTCCGAGAGCACGACCACGCCGCAGCGCGGCAGCTGGCGCTCGAAGTCGGCCAGCTTGGCGCGCAGCACCTCGTGCGTCGGCGAGCTTTCGAAATCGATGCGCAGCAGCTGCTGCTGGCGGCCGATGACGCGCAGCTTGATGGTGGTCGACAGATCGGCATCCTCGTGCAGGCTGGTCTCGATGCCTTCGGCGGCCATGAGGCGAGCGAGCGACTGTCCGGCCTCGTCGGCCCCCACCACGGACAGGAGAGAGGCGCCGGCACCCAGCGCCGCGACGTTGCGCGCCACGTTGGCCGCGCCGCCGGGGCGTTCCTCGGTGCGCTCGATCTTCACCACCGGCACCGGCGCTTCGGGCGAGATGCGGCTCACCTCGCCGAACCAGTAGCGGTCGAGCATGACGTCGCCGACGACCAGCACGCGCGCGGCGGAGGTGTCGGGCAGCATAAGCTTCTCCATCACAACCTGCCGATCGCGTGGTACCGGATGCCCGCCGCGCGCATCTGAGCCGGGTCGTAGAGGTTGCGCCCGTCGAAAATCAACGGTGCCTTGAGGCGGCGCTTGATCTCGTCGAAATCCGGGCTGCGGAATTCCTTCCACTCGGTGACGATCACCAGCGCATCGGCGCCGTCGAGGGCGGCTGACGGCGACTCGGCGAAGCTGACGCGCTTCTCGGTGCCGAAAATGCGCTTCGCCTCGTCCATCGCGACGGGATCGTAGGCGGCAATCTCGGCGCCGCGGGACAGCAGGTCGGCGATCACGGCGCGGCTGGGCGCCTCGCGCATGTCGTCGGTGTTCGGCTTGAAGGCCAGGCCCCACAGGGCAAAACGGCGGCCGCTCAGGGAGTCGCCGAAGTGGCGCACGATCTTGCGGCCGAGCACGCGCTTCTGCGCCTCGTTCGCCTCTTCCACGGCGCGCAGGACGACCAGTTCGCCGCCGGCGTCGTGCGAGGTGCGAATCAGCGCCTGCACGTCCTTGGGGAAACAGGAACCGCCATAGCCGCAGCCGGGATAGAGGAACTGGTAGCCGATGCGCGGGTCGGAGCCGATGCCCTGGCGCACCAGCTCGATGTCCGCGCCAAGCTTCTCGGCGAGATTGGCGAGCTCGTTCATGAAGGAGATGCGCGTCGCCAGCATGGCGTTGGCCGCATACTTCGTCAGTTCCGCCGAGCGCACATCCATGGCGATGAAGCGCTCGTGACTGCGCTGGAACGGCGCGTAAAGCTGGCGCATAGCATCGACGGCGCGCGCGTCGTCGGCGCCGACCACGATGCGATCGGGCCGCATGAAATCCTCGACCGCCGCGCCCTCCTTGAGGAACTCGGGGTTGGAAACAACGCTGAACTCCGTCTTCAGGCCGCGTGCCTGCAGTTCCTCGCCGATCGCGGCCCGCACCCTGTCGGCGGTGCCGACCGGGACGGTGGACTTGTCCACGACAACCTTGTAACCGTCCATGTAGCGGCCGATCGAGCGCGCCGCGGCCACGACGTACTGCAGGTCGGCCGAGCCATCCTCGCCGGGAGGAGTGCCGACGGCAATAAACTGCAGCAGGCCGTGCTTCACGGCTTCCGCCACGTCGGTGGTGAAACGCAGGCGCCCGGCGGCGCGGTTGCGCGTGGCCATGTCGAGCAGACCCGGCTCGTGGATCGGGATGCCGCCCGAATTCAGGATGCGGATTTTCTCCGCATCGAGATCGAGGCAGAGCACGTCGTTGCCCACCTCGGCAAGGCAGGTGCCGCTGACCAGGCCGACATAGCCGGTACCGATAACCGTGATTTTCAAATCGTTCTCCCTACGGCGTTAAATCGAACTCTTCCGTCCGCTTCGGCGGATAGGTTTCCCAGCCGCCGCAACCCGGGCAGCGCCAGTAGAACTGGCGTGCCTTGAAGCCGCAATTGTCGCAGCGGTAGCGCGCCACCTTGCGCGTATGGTTGTGGATCAGATTCTTCACCAGTTCCAGGTCGGCGCGCCGCTCGGGCGGCGCGACCAGGATCTGCGCTTCGAGCAGCTTGTCCAGGCCCAGCAGCGTCGGATTGCGCCGCAATTCGTCGCGCACCAGCTGGTAGGCGGCCTCGGGGCCCTCGACGTCGAGCGACCACTGGAACACGGCATCGAGGAGATCGAGCGACGGCTGCTGTTCGAGATAGGCACGCAACAGCTGGAGCCCCTGCTCGCCGCGGCCGAGCTTGCGGCAGGCGTCCATCAGGCGCACGGCGACCAGCGCGATATAGACGGGGTTCTGCTGCTCGATGCGCTTCCAGGCGTCGATCGCTCCCTCCAGGTCGCCGCCGGCGGCAAGCAGGTCGCCGAGCAGAATGGTCGCCCGCACTGATTTTCGATGGGTGGACAGCGCCTCCTCGATCAGCTTGCGCGCCTCCTCGGGTCGGGAGTTGTTGATCTCGGCGGCGGCCAGCTCGCAAAAAAAGTTGGCGATTTCCTTCTGCCACAGGTGGCCGGCATGCTCGGGCAGCTGGCGGGCGATGTCGATGGCCTTGCGCCATTCCTTCTCCTGCTGGTAGATCTCGAGCAGGAAGTTGAGCGCGGATTCGTTGTGGCTGGTGCCGCGCAGGCGGACGAATATCTCCTCGGCGCGATCGAGCAGGCCGGCCTTGAGGTAATCGTGACCCAGTTCGGCCAGCGCATGCAGGCGCTGCTCCTCGTTCAGTCCCTCGCGGTCGATCAGGTTCTGGTGCATGCGGATGGCGCGGTCGGTCTCCCCGCGCCGGCGAAACAGGTTGCCGAGGGCGAAATGCAACTCGGCCGTCTCCGAATCAACCTTGGCCGCCTCGAGGAAGGCGTCGATCGCCTTGTCAGGCTGCTCGTTGAGGAGAAAGTTGAGGCCCCTGAAGTAGGACTTGGGCAGGGCGCGCGACTCGCGCACGACATGCCTGATATCGACCCGCGCCGCCACCCAGCCGAGCACGAAGAACAGCGGGAACGCCAGCAGCCACCACAGTTCGAATTCCATCATCCCCGCTGCGTTACGTGAGACCGGTCATTGCGGCCGGATGGTTCCCGCTGCCTCCGCCTCTCGCTTCAGGCGGACAATCTCGCGTCGCTGGCGCAGGAAGCTTGCCAGGGCGGCGGTGACACCCACCGTTGCGCCGGCAGCGAAAAAAATGAGCATGATGGCGACCAGCGGCAGTTGCCAGGCGCTGTCGAAGAAGAAATGCAAGGTCACCGTGCTGCTGTTCTTCACGGCAAAGCCGAGCAGCACGACGAACAGGGTGGCTCGCAGCATCCAAACCAGTACTCGCATCATTCCCCGCGAAAAAAAGGCGGCATCAACCGACGCCGCCCGTTCCAAATCAGCTTGCGCCGCGACCGGAATCGTCAGTCGAGCTGGTCGACGCGCTCGCGCAGTTCCTTGCCCGCCTTGAAGTGCGGCACGTACTTCTCGGGAACCTGGACCTTGTCGCCCGATTTCGGGTTGCGCCCGACGCGCGGCGGCCTGTAGTTGAGGGCAAAGCTGCCGAAACCGCGAATCTCGATGCGATCGCCGCGCGTGAGCGCGGCGGTCATTGCATCGAGAATCATCTTGACAGCGTAATCGGCATCCTTGGCCACGAGCTGGGGGAACCGTCCCGCCAGCTTTGCAATCAGCTCCGACTTGGTCATGCTCGCCTGCCGAGGTTATTGCTGCTGGGGATTGCCGAGCTTGGCTTTCAGCAGGGCGCCGAGGTTCGTCGTACCGCTCGAGGCCGAGGACGTGTCGCTCTGCAGCTTCTGCATCGCTTCGTTCTGCTCGGCCTGATCCTTGGCCTTGATCGACAGGTTGATCGAACGCGACTTGCGGTCCACATTGATGATCATCGCATCGACTGCGTCGCCTTCCTTCAGTATCGTGCGCAGGTCCTCGACACGCTCGCGTGCGGCCTCGGAGGCGCGCAGGTAGCCTTCGATGTCCTCGCCCAGCTGAATGACGGCGCCCCTGGCATCGACGCTCTTCACCGTGCCCTTGACGACGCTGTTCTTGTCGTGCGTGGCAATGAAATTGGTGAAGGGGTCGCCTTCGAGCTGCTTGATGCCGAGGGAAATGCGCTCGCGCTCGACGTCGATCGCCAGCACCATGGCCTCGAC
>PNJM01000174.1 GCA_013821865.1 Rhodocyclaceae bacterium | reverse complement strand
TGAGTCCGGTAGAACGCCGCCAGGTCGTCGCGCGTGATGCGGGCCACGCTCTCTACCGTGGCATTCAGGCCGTAGGGATGATCCGGATAGAGCGCGGCGGAAAAACGCTTCGCGGCAATGCTGGCGGGCCGCGTATCGGCCTCGCGAATGCCGGCGATGGTGCGGGCTTTCTCGCGCTCCAGTACCTCGGGGGGAAAAGCCGGCTGCTGCAGAACGGCTTGCATGAGGTCGATTGCCGCCTCGCGCTCGCGCTTCGAGGACAGCGTGCGCAGGGCCAGTCCGGCGCGATCGAGGTCGGTCGAACCGCCCATCCGCGCGCCGATGTCTGCCAGGCGACCGGCGATCTTCTCTTCGTCCAGGCCGCCCGCCCCGGTGTCGAGCAGGGCGCGGGTCAGTCCCGCCAGCCCGGACTTGTCCTTCGGATCGTAGGCAGTGCCGGCGGCGAAATCCACCTGGATGTCCAGGATGGGCAATTCATGGCTCTCGACGAAATAGACGCGCGCGCCGGAGGGCGTCGCCCAGTGCTCGATCCTCACGCCGGCCTGCGCCGCAAGCGCGGCGGCAAGCAGGGCCATCCCCGCAACCAGTCGTTTCATCGTCATTTCCGTCAATGCCTCATGCCGCCCGCCGCGGCCTTGGGCGCAGCCTCGGCCAGGGGCTGCGGGTCGAGCACGGCCACCGTGAGCGTGCTGTCGTCGAAATATTTACGGGCTGCCGCCTGCACCTCCTCGGCGGTGACGCTGCGGATCTTCTCCAGCATGGTGTCGATGTCGCGCCAATGCACCCCGGCCGCTTCGCTGCGTCCGATCTCCATGGCCTGCGCCATCATCGAGTCGCGTTTGTACACCTGCGACGCGACGGTCTGGACCTTGACGCGCTCCAGTTCCTCGGCGCTGATACCTTCGCTCTTGATGCGCTCGATCTCCGCGCGCAGCGCGGACTCCATCTCCGCCACCGTCTTCCCTTCGGCCGGCGTGCCATCCACCATGAACAGCGCCTCGCCGCGCACCGTGGCGTCGTAGCCGGCGCCGGCGGAGGTGGCGACCTTGCTGCCGCGCACCAGGTTCCTGGCGAAACGCGCGGCTTCGTGGCCGTCGAGCACGGCGGCCAGCACTTCCAGGGCGTAGGGTTCGCGCTCCTTGTTTACATCGCGCAGCACCGGCACCTTCCAGGCCATGGCGAGATAGGGCTGCTTCGCCGGCGCCTTGACGACGAGACGCTTGACCCCGACCTGGGCCGGCTCGGCCTGGGGCTTGCGGCCCGGCAGCGCGCGGCGCGGCAGCTTGCCGTAGTGCTTCTCGGCGAGACGGAACACCTCGTCCTTGTTCACATCGCCGACGATGACGGCATAGGCGTTGTTGGGCGCATACCAGCTGCGATACCAGCCGCGCGCATCCGCCGCCGTCATGTTCTTCAGGTCGTTCATCCAGCCGATGATGGGCCGGCGGTAGGGATGCGCCTGGAAGGCCGCCGCCATCAGCTTCTCGTGCACCAGCGAATGCGGCTGGTCGTCGGTGCGCAGGCGGCGCTCCTCCATCACGACCTGAACCTCCTTGGCGAAAGACTGCGGCTCGATGACCAGGTTGGCCATGCGGTCGGCCTCCAGCGCCATCATCTCGGACAGGCGCGCTTTCGGCACCTGCTGGAAGTAGGCGGTATAGTCGAGGCTGGTGAAGGCATTGTCGCGCCCGCCCGCGGCGGCGACGCGCTTGTTGAATTCGCCCGGGCCGACGCGCCTGGTGCCCTTGAACATCATGTGCTCGAGCACATGGGCCACGCCCGAAGTGCCGTCGACCTCGTCCATGCTGCCGGCGCGGTACCACACCATATGCACCGCGGTCGGCGCGCGGTGGTCTTCCTTGACGATGACGCGCAGGCCGTTCGACAGCGTTTTCTCGAACGGGTTGGCCAGGGCCGCACCGGCGGCAGTCAAGGCCGCGGCAAGACCTGCAAGCTGAAAAAGCCTTCTCATAGTGGGGTTTCCGCCTTCTGCTAGAATTGGCGAGGCTGCATGTTATCGGTTTCTGCCACCCCATGCATCCCGCGCCCTAAGAGACAGCAATCTCCCATGTTTGGTTTCCTGAAGAAGTCCGATGCCCCGCCCGGGGGCCGCCCCTCGTGGGCCGAGCGCCTCAAGGCCGGCCTGTCGCGCACCCGCGCCCAACTCGGCGGCCAGATCGCCGGCCTGTTCCGCCGCGGCCGCATCGACAACGAAATGCTGGAGGAGCTGGAGACCACGCTGCTCATGGCCGATATCGGCGTGGCGGCGACCCAGTACCTGCTCGATGAGCTCAAGGCCGCTGTCCGCCGCGACAAGCTGGAAACCGGCGAGCAGTTGCAGCAGGCGCTGTCGGACACGCTGCATCAACTCCTCGCGCCGCTCGAACAGCCGCTCGACGTTTCCGGCCACAAGCCCTTCATCATCATGCTGGCCGGCGTGAACGGCGCCGGCAAGACCACCTCCATCGGCAAGCTGGCCAAGTATTTCCAGGCGCAGGGCAAGTCCGTGCTGCTGGCGGCCGGCGACACCTTCCGCGCCGCGGCGCGCGAGCAGCTCGCCGTCTGGGGCCAGCGCAACGACGTCACCGTCATCGCCCAGGAGGGCGGCGATCCCGCCGCCGTCATCTTCGACGCCGTGCATGCCGCCAAGGCGCGCGGCATCGACGTGGTGCTGGCCGACACGGCCGGCCGGCTGCCGACGCAGCTGCACCTCATGGAGGAGATCGCCAAGGTCAAGCGCGTCATCGCCAAGGCCGAGCCGGGCGCGCCGCACGAGGTGCTGCTGGTGCTCGACGCCAACATCGGCCAGAACGCGCTGGCGCAGGTGAAGGCCTTCGACGACGCCATCGGCGTCACCGGCCTCGTCGTCACCAAGCTCGACGGCACGGCCAAGGGCGGCGTCATCGCCGCCATCGCGCGGACGCAGCCGAAGCCTTTGCGCTTCATCGGCGTGGGCGAGGGTATCGACGACCTGCAGCCTTTCCGCGCGCGCGATTTTGTGGATGCCTTGTTCGAATAATGAGCGGCAGATATTCGTGGCCTCGGTGCCAGTTCGGCGGCGCGCGAAAAGGCGGAGCAACGACTCCCCCTCCCTTCCTCCCCCGCCTGGCGGGGGAGGTGACTAGTCACCCCCGCCCATGGGGCGGGGGCGGGGGGGTGGGTAGTCGCATTTCACCATGGGCTGCAAGCCCATGATCCGGTTCGAGCAGGTTTCCAAGCGCTACCCGGGCGGCATCGAGGCGCTCCACGAACTCGGCTTCTCCATCGAGGCCGGCGAGATGATCATCCTCTCGGGCCACTCGGGCGCCGGCAAGAGCACGCTGCTCAAGCTCATCCCCGCCATCGAGCGGCCGACGCGCGGCGCGGTCATCGTCAATGGCCAGAACGTCGCGGCCCTGAAGCGCGCCGGCATCCCCTTCCTGCGGCGCAAGCTCGGCCTGATTTTCCAGGACCAGAAGCTGCTGTTCGACCGCAATGTCTTCGACAACGTCATGCTGCCGCTGGCCATCGCCGGCGTGGCGCCGCGCGACGCGGCGCGGCGGGTGCGCGCGGCGCTGGACAAGGTCGGGCTGCTCGACCGCGAAAAGGCCATGCCCGTCGCGCTCTCCGGCGGCGAGCAGCAGCGCCTGGCCATCGCCCGCGCGGTGGTGAACCGCCCCGCCATCCTGATCGCCGACGAGCCGACGGCGCATCTCGACGACGACTACGCGCGCGACATCGCCGAGACCTTCCATTCGTTCAACCAGGTCGGCGTCACCGTGCTCGTCGCCACGCACCACGACGCCCTGTTCGCTCCCTTCATGACGCGGCGGCTGACGCTTTCGCACGGCAGGCTGGCATGAGCATCCGGCGACGGGCCGCCCCGAGCCGGGGCCAGCGTAAAACATGGAGCCGCCTCCTGGCGGCGAACCACCGTCACCCCCTTCCGGGGGAAGGGGGATGGGGGGAGGGTTCATGAGGGCGTGGTTGATCCAGCACAGGGAGGCCGCCGCCGATGCCCTGCGCCGGCTCGCCGCGACGCCGGTGAACTCCCTGCTCGGCGCGCTCGTGCTCGGCATCGCCCTGGCGCTGCCGGCCGGCGGCGAGATGCTGCTGACCAATTTCCAGCGCTTGGTGCGCAACGCCGCCGCAACGCCCCAGCTGTCGCTGTTCATGACGCTCGACGCCGGCAGGAAGGACGCCGCCGAGATCGAAGCGCGCCTGCGCAGGCATCCGCTGACCGGCGAAGTGCGCTTCGTGCCGCGCGAGGATGCCCTGCGCCGGTTCAAGGCGAGCGAGGGCCTGGGCGAGGTGATCGAGAGCCTGCCGCGCAACCCCTTCCCCGACGCCTTCGTCGTCGTGCCGCGCAGCGAGTCGCCGGAGGAGCTGGAGCGCATGCGCGCCGAGTTCGCGAAATACCCCAGGGTGGAGCACGTGCAGCTCGATTCGGCCTGGGTGAAGAAGCTCGACGCGATGCTGCGCCTGTCGCGCCTGGCGGTGGCGCTGCTCGCCGGCCTGCTCGGCGTGGCGCTGGTCGCCGTCACTTTCAACACCCTCCGCCTGCAGATCCTCACCCGCAGCGCCGAGGTCGAGGTGAGCCGCCTGCTCGGCGCCACCGACAGCTTCATCCGCCGCCCGCTCTATTATTTCGGCGCCCTGCAGGGGCTGGCCGGCGGCATCGTCGCCTGGATCATCGTCTTCGCCGCCGCACAGTTGCTCAAGGCACCGGTCGGCGAACTGGCCGCGCTGTACAGCCTGGATTTCGCCCTGCGCGCGCTGCCGCCGGCGGATTCCCTCGCCCTGCTCGGCGCCGCCGTCCTGCTTGGCTGGCTGGGTGCCTGGCTTTCACTCGGGCGGCATTTGCGCAACGGTGATCGCTGAGCCTTAGCGTTGGCAGAACGGGGCAGCGGCTATCGATCCCGCGGGCCGAATGACAGTTCGGCAGCAGCTGCAATGTCCTGCCATCCGAACACTTCGATGTTCTTCCGCGCCTGGCGACGGGTGCCGCCATAGATAAGGCAGCCCCCCTCATTGCCGGACCAGCCGGCAAATTTTCCCAGAGTGTCGAACCAGTCGCCTGCAATCGTCTGCCCTGCCTTGATCTCGACGGGAAACAGATGCTCTCCCCGTTCGACGATAAGGTCGATTTCATGGCCGCTGCTGTCGCGCCAGTAATAGAGATTCTGCGGCAGCGACCGGTTGCAGCGGTGCTTGACGAATTCGGATACAACCCATGTCTCGAACAACGGGCCTCTCATGGCGCCGACGGCCAATTGTCTGGGAGACTCCACGCCGGCCAGCCACGCCGCCAACCCGGGATCGTAGAAGTAAAGTTTCGGCGTCTTGGTCAGCCGCTTGCCGAAGTTGCGATGGTGAGGCGGCAGGAGCATGACCAGGTAGCTCGCTTCCAGAAGGGAGAGCCAAGCCTTTGCAAATTGTCAATTCTATTTACAATTTGCAAAACAACGAGGCTGGGTATCCTTCACGCAAGCTCATAGCGAGAAGGGGGCGCCGCAGAATGTCGCATCGACCGGAGACTACCTCTCCCTCCCCGCCTCGTGCCAGGCCTTCTGCACGGGCGAGAGCAGGTATCCCAGCCCTGTCCCGCAAGCGCCTGCCCCGAGCCCGTCGACGGATCGGCGGCATCCGCACTCACATGCTCCACCGTGCCCGGCTGCACCACGGTGCCGGCAGTATGGGTGGCGATGTCCTTGACCACGCCGGCCTGCGAGGCTTTGAGCTCCAGCAACTCCTGCCGGTGCGCCTGCTTGGCGCGATCCTGCACAAGCTTGCCTTCGGCCACGGCAACGATGTCGAGCCGGAGCTTGCATCGGTCCTTCCCGCAAAAGCGGGAATCCGGCGGCGCGGATT
>PNJM01000173.1 GCA_013821865.1 Rhodocyclaceae bacterium | reverse complement strand
CCGGGCCGATGGCGAAGTCGGCCTCCGACTGCGCGCTGCTGCTCAACACGATGGCCGGCTTCGATGCGCGCGATTCGACCAGCCTGGAGCGGCCGGTGGAGGACTATGCGCACAACCTGGACCAGCCCCTGACCGGCCTGAGGATCGGCCTGCCGAAGGAGTTCTTCGCCGAGGGTCTTTCCGCCGACGTGGCCCAGGCCGTCGACGCCGCCGTCGCCGAGTACCGCAAGCTGGGCGCCATCACCGTCGAGGTGTCGCTGCCCAACATGAAACTCTCGGTGCCGGCCTATTACGTCATCGCGCCGGCGGAGGCATCGAGCAACCTCAGCCGCTTCGACGGCGTGCGCTACGGCTACCGCGCCCCGCAGTACGGCGACCTTATCGACATGTATGGCAAGACGCGCGCCCAGGGCTTCGGCGCGGAAGTGAAGCGCCGCATCCTGATCGGCACCTACGTGCTCTCGCACGGCTATTACGACGCCTATTACCTGCAGGCGCAGCGCATCCGCCGTCTCATTGCGCAGGACTTCGTCGAAGCCTTCAAGAGTTGCGACGTCCTCATGGGCCCGACCAGCCCGACCGTGGCCTTCGACCTCGGCGACAAGGCCGGCGACCCGGTGCAGATGTACCTCTCGGACATCTATACCATCGCCGTGAACCTCGCCGGCCTGCCGGGCATGTCGATCCCCTGCGGTTTCGGCGCAAAGAACCGGCCGGTGGGCCTGCAGGTCATCGGCAACTACTTCGACGAGGCGCGCATGCTCAACGTGGCGCACCAGTACCAGCTCGCCACCGACTGGCACTTGCGTCTTCCCCCTTTGTCCCAATAGAGTACCCTGACAACCGGGGGCAAAAATATGGTTAAAACCGAGATTTTGTTGGGCGACTGTGCGGAAGCACTCCACAGCTTTCCGGCCGGCACGTTCGATTTGATCGTAACGTCGCCGCCTTACGCCGACCGCCGCAAGCATACTTATGGCGGCGTTCCGCCAGACGAGTATGTCGAATGGTTCCTAAAGCGCTCGGCAGAGTTGATAATCTTCTGAGCATGATTTCCAACCGCCGCTTTCTCCGCCTAACCCACATCGGCCCCTGGTTGGTACTGCTTTTCGTGGCAGCACTCGGCGGCTGCGCCGGCAACGAGAAGCAGCCGGAGCCGGTCGCGACGCCCGAGCCGGCGGTGAAACCGCCTCCAGCAGTGGTACGCACCGAACCGCGCCCGAAAAAGCCCGGCCCGATCCCGGTGCGGCCGCTTAACGTCAAGGCCGAGTGCGCCTTCCGCGACGAAACCGGCTACAACGGGGCGATGAGGCTGGCCATCGACGAGGCGCGCGTGCAGTCGTTCGAGGCGAAGGTGACCATCCCGCGCCACGGCGCCTGCCGCTTCGACCTGAAGGATTTCCGCCAGACGCGGGAAATGCCCAGCGTGGAACTCGCCCACCTGCGCGACCGCTGCATCGTCCGCGTGTGGGAGCAGGGCGAGCGGGTGACGGTAGCCTTCCAGCAGTGCCAGAGGATGTGCTCGGGCAACGCCCACGACTACCTGTGGCCGATCCTGACGGACACGCGCGACGGCTCCTGCGCTTAACTTTGGAAACGCCCATGAGCATCATTGATAACTGGGAAGTCGTCATCGGGCTGGAGACCCACGCCCAGCTCAACACGCAGTCGAAAATCTTCTCGGGCGCGCCGACCGCCTTCGGCGCGGCGCCCAACGCCCAGGCCTGCGCGGTGGATATCGCCCTGCCCGGCGTGCTGCCGGTGCTGAACCGCGGCGCCGTCGAGCGGGCCATCCGCTTCGGGCTGGCGGTGGGCGCGAGGATCGCGCCGAAATCGGTGTTCGCGCGCAAGAACTACTTCTACCCGGATCTGCCCAAGGGCTACCAGATCAGCCAGTACGAACTGCCGGTGGTTGTCGGCGGCGGCATCGCCATCCAGGCGGGTGATCAGGAAAAAACCGTGCGCCTGACGCGCGCCCACCTCGAGGAGGACGCCGGCAAGTCGCTGCACGAGGATTTCCATGGCCGCTCCGGCATCGACCTCAACCGCGCCGGCACGCCGCTGCTGGAGATCGTCACCGAGCCGGACATGAGGAGCGCGGAGGAGGCCGTGTCCTACGCCAAGGCGCTGCACGCGCTGGTGCGCTGGATCGACATCTGCGACGGCAACATGCAGGAGGGCTCGTTCCGCTGCGACGCCAACGTCTCGGTGCGCCGCCCCGGAGAGCCGCTCGGCACCCGGCGCGAGATCAAGAACCTCAACTCCTTCCGCTTCCTGCAGCAGGCGATCGAGTACGAAATCCGCTGGCAGATCGGGACGCTGGAAGACGGCGGCAAAATCCAGCAGGCGACCGTGCTCTTCGACCCGGACACGGGCGAGACGCGCACCATGCGCACCAAGGAGGACGCGCACGACTACCGCTACTTCCCGGACCCCGACCTGCTGCCGCTGGAGATATCGGACAGCTGGATTGCCGAGGTCAAGGCGAAATTGCCCGAGCTGCCGGTGCAGATGCGCGAACGCTTCGAGCGCGATTACGGGCTTTCCGCCTACAATGCGACGACGCTCACCGCCACGTTGGAAACGGCTCGCTATTACGAGAAAACGGTAGCGAAAGCCGGTCGCGAACAGGCCAAGACCTGCGCCAACTGGGTGATGGGCGAACTGGCTGCGCGATTGAACACGGAAGACAGGAACATCGCAGAATCGCCAATTGTTCCCGAGCAACTTGCCGAAATCGTGCGTTTTATTGTCGATGGCACGATCTCCACAAAGATCGCTCGCGAGCAGATATTCCCGGAACTCTGGTCAGAGGGGCTAAAAGGGAAAAAGGTTATTTTTGGAGGCGGCAACTTGGTAATGCCGTCCGCGATAATCGAAGCCAAGGGCTTAACACAAATCAGTGACGCCGGCGCCATCGAGAAGATCGTCGACGAGGTGCTGGCCGCCAACCCGAAGTCGGTCGAGGAGTTCCGCGCCGGCAAGGAGAAGGCGTTCAACGCCCTGGTCGGCCAGGCCATGAAGGCCACCAAGGGCAAGGCCAACCCGCAGCAGGTCAACGAACTGTTGCGCAGGAAGCTGGCGCAGTAGGAGATCAGCGCAGTCGTGAGTCGGCCGGCCTGGCGGCCGGAGACTGGGCGGAAGCGGCGGCGGCAGGTTTTTTCCCGCCGGTCAGTTCGCGATAGCGGTTCCTGTCATCCTCGTACCTGGCCTTGACCTCCTCGATCTCTTTCTTCTTCGCCTCGATGGCGGCCTGCTGCGTCTTCATCTCGGCATCGTTCTCGCGCATGGCGGCCTTCAGCTCGGGCGGCATGGCTTTTTTCTTGTAGAACTCGGCCTCGTCGGCGAGCTTCTTCTGTTTCTTCGCCACCTCGTCGTACTTGTCCTGGGCGTGCTTGATGGCATTCTCCAGCTCGGCCACCGTGCGGTCGCGCATGAAGTCGATGTCCTTTTCGCTGGAGTAGGTGGCAAGCAGGGCGCGATTCTTGCGCTCCTGCTGCAACCTCTTTTCCTCCTCCTCCCTGGCCCTTTTCTTCTCCGCTTCCTTCTCGGCGCGCTGCTCGGCGGTGAGCGGGGCGTCGAAGCGCTTGATGGTAATGCCGCGCTCGTTGATCTCGCGATAGGCGCGGCCGTAACAGACCTGCGGCAGGATGTCGGAGCAGGCATCGATGCCCCTGTCGTCCTTGCAGCAATAGATCGAACGCGCCTGTGCCGCGGACGCCAGCAGGGCTGAAGCGGCAAGAACCGCAAAGGCCGAGCAAAGCCTCTTATTCATTTTTTTGTTCCGTACTGTTGTCGATAATGCGAAACTGCCTGCAAATTCTGCGCCAGCTCGGGCTTTGCGCCCAGATAGGCCAGCAGATCGTCCAGGGTGGCCACCGCCACCACCGGCATGCCGTACGCCTGCCGCACTTCTTCCACCGCCGAGAGCTCGCCCTGGCCGCGCTCCATGCGGTCCAGCGCAATGACCACGCCGCAGGGCTGGGCGCCTGAGCCGCGGATCAACTCGACCGACTCGCGCACCGAGGTGCCGGCGGAAATGACGTCATCAATAACCAGGACGCGGCCCGCAAGGGGGGCGCCGATCAGGGTGCCGCCCTCGCCGTGGTCCTTGGCTTCCTTGCGGTTGAAGCAAAATGGCAGATTGCGCCCTTTTTGGGCAAGGGCGACCGCGGTGCCCGCGGCCAGCGGAATGCCCTTGTAGGCCGGCCCGAAGAGCATGTCGACGCCGATGCCCGAGGCCAGGATGGCGCGGGCATAGAAATCGGCGAGCCGGCCGAGCGACTCGCCGTCGTTGAACAGGCCGGCGTTGAAGAAGTACGGACTGAGCCGGCCCGCCTTGGTCTTGAACTCGCCGAAGCGCAGTACGCCCTTTTCTACCGCAAACTGGATGAACTCGCCGCTAAAATCCATCTTTCGTTCTTCCGGAAATACGTCAAATGCTGCGTATCATAACGCTGAACCTGAACGGCATCCGCTCCGCCGCGAAGAAGGGATTTTTCGACTGGCTCTCACGCCAGGATGCCGATATCGTCTGCCTGCAGGAGATCAAGGCCCAGCATGCCGACCTCAGTGAGGAGATGCGCCGGCCGCAAGGCTACCTCGGCCATTTCCATTGCGCCGAAAAGAAGGGCTACAGCGGCGTCGGCCTCTACTCGCGCCGGCAGCCCGACCGCGTGATCGAGGGTCTGGGCATCGCCGAGATCGACAGCGAGGGGCGCTACCTGCGGGCGGATTTCGGCAACCTCTCCGTTGTTTCGCTCTACCTGCCCTCCGGCTCCAGCTCGGAGGAACGCCAGGCGGTCAAGTTCCGCTTCCTGGATCTGTTCCTGCCGCACCTGCGCGCACTCGCCGCCAGCGGCCGCGAGATCGTCCTGTGCGGCGACTGGAACATCGCCCACCAGCCGATCGATCTGAAGAACTGGCGCTCGAACCAGAAGAACTCCGGCTTCCTGCCCGAGGAACGGGCCTGGCTGACGCAGGTGTTCGACGAGGTCGGCTGGGTCGATGTCTTCCGCCGCGTCGACCCGCGGCCCGAGCAATACACCTGGTGGTCGAACCGTGGCCAGGCCTGGGCAAAGAACGTCGGCTGGCGCATCGACTACCACATCGCCACTTCAGGGCTGGCCGCAACGGCGCGGCGGGCGGCGATTTACACCGAGGAACGGTTCAGCGACCACGCTCCGTTGATCATCGATTACGACTATGCCGCAGCTTGATTTAGGTATTTGCTTTTAACCCCGAAAATCGGTAGCCTTCATTGACAATCGTACGTCATCAAACCGGAGACTCGCATCATGGAAGAAATGACCCAGGTCACCAAGGAAAAGCTCGTCGCCGACTTCAAGGTCGTCGTCGCCGACGCCGAGGAACTGCTCAAGGCCACCGCCGGTCAGGCCGGCGACAAGATGGCCGATCTGCGCACCAGGCTGCAGGACCACCTCTACGCCGCCAAGCAGAAGCTGGCCGAGGCCGAGACTGCCGTGGTCGAGAAAACCAAAGCCGTTGCCCGCGCCACCGACGACTACGTGCATGACAACCCCTGGCGCTCCATCGGCATCGCCGCCGGCATCGGCTTCATCGTCGGCCTGCTCATCGGCCGCCGCTAGGCATTCGGCATGGGCGCGGCTCCCGGCGGCAGCGGGCTGGGGGCGCGGTTGCGCGGGATGGGCGCGACCGTGCTCGCCATTCTGCAAACGCGCCTCGAACTCCTCGCCACCGAGTTTCAGGAGGAAAAAGTCCGGCTGGGCGGGCTGCTGGCCTGGGCGGCGGCGGCATTCTTCTTCCTCGGCTTCGGCACCGTTCTGCTGGCGCTGTTCCTCACCGTTCTGCTCTGGGACAGCCACCGCCTGCTGGCGCTCGGCGTATTCACCTCCCTCT
>PNJM01000172.1 GCA_013821865.1 Rhodocyclaceae bacterium | reverse complement strand
TGCGGCATCAGCTTCTCGAATTCGTCGAAGCGCAGCGGCCGGTTGTCCAGCGCCGAGGGCAGGCGGAAGCCGTATTCGACCAGGTTTTCCTTGCGCGAACGGTCGCCCTTGTACATGCCGCCCAGTTGCGGGATGGTGACGTGGGACTCGTCGATGAACATCAGCGAATCCGGTGGCAGGTAATCGATCAGCGTCGGCGGCGGCTCGCCCGGCTGGCGCCCGGAAAGGTGGCGCGAGTAGTTCTCGATGCCCTTGCAGAAGCCCAGTTCGTTCAGCATCTCCAGATCGAAGCGGGTGCGCTGCTCGATGCGCTGGCATTCCACCAGCTTCTGGTTCTTCTGGTAATGCTCGATGCGCTCGCGCAGTTCAAGCTTGATCGCCTCGACGGCCCGCAGCACGGTACTGCGCGGCGTGACATAGTGGCTGGAGGGATAGACGGTGAAGCGCACCAGCTTCTGCTTGAGGTGGCCGGTGAGCGGATCGAACATCTGCAGCGACTCGATCACGTCGTCGAACAGCGAGAGGCGCAGGGCGAACTCGGCGTTTTCGGCCGGGAAGATGTCGATCACGTCGCCGCGCACGCGGAAGGTGCCGCGGTGGAAGTCGATCTCGTTGCGCTCGTACTGCATCTCGGCCAGGCGCTTGATGACGTCGCGCTGGCCGATGGTCTCGCCCTCGCGCAGGTGCAGGATCATGCCGTGGTAGTCGACCGGGTCGCCGATGCCGTAGATGGCCGAGACGGTGCCGACGATCACCACGTCGCGCCGCTCCAGCAGCGACTTGGTGGCGGAAAGCCGCATCTGCTCGATGTGTTCGTTGATCGACGAATCCTTCTCGATGAACAGATCACGCGACGGGACGTAGGCTTCAGGCTGATAGTAATCGTAGTAGGAGACGAAATACTCGACGGCGTTCTCCGGGAAGAACTCGCGGAACTCCGAGTAGAGCTGCGCCGCCAGCGTCTTGTTCGGCGCCAGCACCATCGCCGGCCGGCCGAGCCGGGCAATGACATTGGCCATGGTGTAGGTCTTGCCCGAGCCGGTGACGCCGAGCAGGGTCTGGTACATCAGGCCGTCCCGGATGCCTTCGGCCAGCTTGTCGATCGCCTCGGGCTGGTCGCCGGCGGGCTGGAACGGCTGGAATAACCCAAATGGGCTGTTGGGGAAAGTGAGGATCACGGATAAAATACGCGGCCGCTATCTGAGTTCAATCGAAAATTCTAGCACGTTGATTTCCGGAAACTTTCAAAGCCACCATGACCCATCCCTCGATCTTTGCCGCAGTGGAGATGGCTCCACGCGATCCGATACTCGGCATCACCGAAGCGTTCAACGCCGATACCCGTCCCACCAAGGTGAACCTCGGCGTCGGCGTCTATTTCGACGACAACGGCAGGATTCCGCTGCTCGCGGCAGTCAGGCTGGCCGAGAAGGCGCGCCTGGAAGCCACCCCGCCCCGCGGCTACCAGCCGATCGAAGGCCTGGGCGCCTACAACCAGGCCGTGCAGCAACTCCTGTTCGGCAAGGACTCTCCCCTGCTCGCCGAAGGCCGCGTGGTGACGATAGAAGCCTTGGGCGGCACCGGCGCGCTCAAGGTCGGCGCCGACTTCCTCAAGCGCCTGCTTCCGGCCGCCACGGTATACATCAGCGATCCGAGCTGGGAAAACCATCGCGCCCTGTTCGAATCCGCCGGCTTCCCGGTGGAAAACTACCCCTATTACGATGCCGCCACGCGCGGCGTCGATTTCGGCGCCATGAAGGCCACGCTGGCTTCGCTGCCGGCGGGGGCTATCGTCGTGCTGCACGCCTGCTGCCACAACCCGACCGGCGCCGATCTCACTGAAGCTCAGTGGCGCGAAACGATCGACGCCATCCGTGCGCGCGGGCTGGTGCCGTTCATCGACATGGCCTACCAGGGCTTCGCCGAAGGCATCGAGGCGGACGCGGTGGCGCTCAACCTGTTCGCCGCCTCCGGGCTCAATTTCTTCGTCTCCAGCTCGTTTTCCAAGTCCTTCTCGCTCTACGGCGAGCGCGTGGGTGCGCTTTCCATCGTCACCGCGAGCAGGGACGAGTCGGCGCGCGTCCTCTCCCAGGTCAAGCGCGTGGTCCGCACCAACTACTCCAACCCCCCGACTCACGGCGGCGCCATCGTGGCCAGCGTGCTGTCCAGCCCCGAATTGCGCAAGATGTGGGAGGACGAACTGGCCGGCATGCGTGACCGCATCCGCGCCATGCGCACCAGCCTGGTCGAGAAACTCCAGGCGCGCGGCGTCAAGCAGGATTTCTCGTTCGTCGCCCGTCAGCGCGGCATGTTCTCCTACACCGGCCTCACCGCCGAGCAGGTGGAGCGCCTGAAATCCGAGTTCGGCATCTACGCCGTCAGCACGGGCCGCATCTGCCTGGCCGCGCTCAACACGCGCAATATCGATTACACAGCCGATGCGATCGCCGCCGTCATCAAGAGCTGATCGGGAAAAACCGTGGGGCGGGAACGAATGGGCGCTTCGGCGCCCATTATTTTTTGGCCATGCTCCCCCTGGTGGGCATCAGCCAGGGCTCCTTGACGGTGCCGCCGACGGACACTGGCGCCTTGATCAAGGCCGCGCTGCCCTTGACCTCGACCTCCATCATGCCGTTCAGGCGTCTGTCCTTGCCGATGTTGAGATGACCGCCAGCCTTCATCAGACCGGAACTGAGGCGCAGGTTGGTCAGGCGATAGGCCTGCTGATCGTATTGCAGGTTGCCGGAAAACTGCTCGAACCTGGTGGTGCCGCCCCGCGTTGGGCTGCGCCCCGTGCTGCGCACCGCCTCGCCCAGGTCGAATCCCTTCATCGCGCCGCGCTTGACATCGAAACTGGCGTCGGCGCTCAAGCTGTCCATGAGCTTGCCCAGGGAATCGGCCTTCGATTCAAGCTTGAGCTTGCTGCTCACATCCCCCTCACCGGAGAACTCCGGGTTCAGCGCCGCCAGGAGCCTGGCCAGGCTGAGGCGCTTCAGATCGATGTCACCTCCCAGAACCGCGCCGTGCGACCAATCGACCGATCCGCTGCCGGAGATGAGCCCTTCGTAAAGCTTTCCATCGATCCTGGACAGGTCGAGACGCGTGGCGCCGAGCTCGCCCTGCGCATCGAGATAATCGAACGTCAGACCTGGCGCAAACGGCGTCTTCCAGGCATTGCCCAGGACGGTAATCGTGTAGCCTCCTCCCTTCGGCTGCACATCGAGCTTGAGCGTCGCATCGGCGTTGCGCAACTGAATTTTTTCCGGCGTACCCCCGGGCGCCATCAGCACCTCGCCGCTGATGCCGTCGAGCACCGAGCCGCCCGCCTCCAGGCTCAGGCCCGCGAGGCTGATGTGGCGGATCTCCACTATTCCGGCCCCGCCCTTGCCGCCGCCCCATTGCGCAATGCGGCCGAGGCCCTGATTCTTGATGGCAACGCGATCGAGCTGCACCTCACGCAGAATCTTTTTCTCTCCAAGCAACGAGAAGAAATCCGGCACCACCCGAATCGCGCCCACAGTGAGATGGCTGTCCTTGCCGACTTCGATGCCTCCCAGCGTGATGTTCGGCCAGGGCAGGAACGAGAAGCCGATCCGTCCGATCTTCACCGGATCGTGGGCCACATCGGAAGCCTGCCGCTCGATGTCCGGCAAATAGCGGTCGTAAGGGAACAGCAGCACGGCGAGGGAGAGAAGCACGACGATGCCGGCCACAACCATTGCCGCCAGCAGCGGCCAGCCGAGGGAAGGCCGGAAGTTCCGCCACGCGGGCTCCATGGTCACCGGATCAATTGATTTCTCATCGTACATTCCAGACTGGGATTGTCCGGGGTTGCCCTTGAGCCTTGCCTTCATCCCCTCAAGAGAACCCTTCAGGGAATCCCTCCATGAGGGGCCCGCCTTTTTCTCCGGCTCGGCGATCTTCTTGCGCGGCGCCGGCTCGGGCGGCTGTGAGGACCACTCGAGTTGTTCCTCGGGGGCCGAGAGGACGATCTCTTCCACGACCTGTTGCGGTGCCGGGACAGGCTGGGGCTGAGGGACGAAGGCCGGCGCGGTCAGTACCGGGATATCTTCCTGGGCAGGTTCCGCTTTCGAAGCCGCGTAATCCAGCGGCGGTTCGGCCGGTGCTGTCGTTGCGGGCTCCGGCTGCGCACGCACGATGAAGCCGTTTCGTTCGAGTTCGGCGAGCGAACTCTCGGCCACCGCCAAGTCGCCGAAGCGCTTGCCCAGTTCGGCGACCGTCGAGTGTCCGTCGACCATGATGAGGATGTTGCGCAGATTGCGCTGCACGAGGCGCGTGCGCTGCCTGACCGCCTCTTCCCCCTCCTTGGTCTTGCTGAATACCTCGTTGTTGTCCATTATGCTGGCTTGATAACAGCGGGTTCCGCACAAGTCAACGGCTTGACGCGCCGTCGCGAACTGTCTACCATTCGCGCCTCGGCAATTCCCCGATAGCTCAGTCGGTAGAGCAACGGACTGTTAATCCGTGTGTCCCTGGTTCGAGCCCAGGTCGGGGAGCCAAAACCCCCAGCGCTACTCCCTCTGCACCACCCCCGAAGCTCGATCGACACGCCTGCGCCGTTCGCGGACCGGCCACTGCATTCTAGACGCCTCCCGGCCTGAAGGCGAGCGAGGCGACGGTGCAACGGAGGTTGCGCCTATCTGCCACGGCTTGCTCTTGGTGCATGCTTGAAGTTTCGGACACCTATAATTCAATTATGGGCTTGATTGCTACTTCTCTCCCCCAATATTTACAGTAATCACCAATTCACATATAAGACCCCATGGCCGAGCTGTCAGACATTCGTCCCTCCGCCGTCGCAGGCATGTTCTATCCTGCCGAGGCAAAAACGCTCGCCCGCGAGATACACGGCTACCTTTCTGCCACGGAACCATCGACAGCTTCAATTCCGAAGGCGCTCATCGTGCCGCATGCCGGCTATGCCTATTCAGGCCCGATCGCTGCCTGTGCCTATGCTTTACTCGCCCCTGCCCGCGAAAGCATCCGCCGCGTCGTCCTGCTCGGCCCGGCGCACCGCGTGCCGGTGCGCGGTCTGGCGCTTCCCGTTGCGGGTGCTTTTGCGACCCCCTTGGGAACGGTGGAAATCGACGCCGAAGCGGCAACAGCGGCACTCAAGCTGCCGCAGGTGTCGAAAAGCGATCTCGCGCATGGCTTCGAACATTCGCTCGAAGTGCAACTGCCTTTCCTGCAAACCGTGCTGGCTGACTTCAGGATCGTGCCCTTCGCCGTCGGCGCGGCGAATGCGGAACAGGCAGCCGAGGTGATCGACCTGCTTTGGGGTGGCCCAGAGACGCTAATCCTGGTCAGCTCCGATCTCTCGCATTACCACGGCTACGCCGCCGCTCGCGGCATGGACAGCGGCACAGCGCAGGAGATCCTATCCCTCTCCCCGCGGATCGAGCACGAGCAGGCCTGCGGCGCGACACCAATCAACGGACTGCTGCTCTGCGCCCGGCGCCACGGCCTCAAAGCCGAACTGCTCGATCTGCGCAACTCGGGCGACACAGCCGGCGACCGCTCGCGCGTCGTCGGCTACGCATCGTTCGCCTTCAGAGCGGAGGCTTCCCATGGCCGCGGCTGAACTCGGTTCCGTCCTGCTGCGCCTGGCCCGGAACTCGATCGCGGAACGCTTCGGCATGGCGGCGGCTGCCGCGCCGGAGCACGCATTGCTCGACACCCCGGGCGCCACCTTCGTGACGCTCACGCAACAGGGCCAATTGCGCGGCTGCATCGGCTCGCTCGAAGCGCACCGTCCATTGTACGCGGACGTGCGCGAGAACGCCCTCGCCGCCGCCTTCCGCGACCCGCGATTTTCACCGCTGGCCGCTGTTGAATTTGTGACGACCTCGGTCGAGGTGTCATTGCTCACGCCCGCCACCGAGATGTCTTTCGCCGGCGAGGAAGACCTGCTCATGCAAC
>PNJM01000171.1 GCA_013821865.1 Rhodocyclaceae bacterium | reverse complement strand
GGCGGTGCCGATGTCGTCGACTGGAGCGCTTTCTATCAGGCGGTTACCGGCAAGGCGCCCGCCGCCGCTGCCGCGGCGGGCCGGAAAGCGTCGGCTGCGTCCACTCAGGCCGCCGCGCCGCCAAAATCCCCCGAGGAAATCATCCATGCCGCGATCGGCCGCCGCGTCTCGGACAAGCCGGGCTACTCCGGCCCCACCGGGCGGCGCGAAAGCGAGAAGGTGCGCGACAACAGCATTCGCGTCGACACTTCGCGCCTCGATCAGGTGCTCAACCTCTCCGGCGAGATCGGCCTGACCAAGAACCGGCTCACCAGCCTGCGCAGCGAGATACTGGCCGGCGCGTCCGGCGCCGAGACGCTGCAGGCGCTCGACGCCGCCGTCAGCCAGCTCGACCTGCTCGTCTCCGATTTGCAGAACGCCGTCATGAAGACGCGCATGCAGCCCATCGGCCGGCTGTTCCAGAAATATCCGCGCATCGCCCGCGATCTTGCCCGCAACCTGGGCAAGGATGTCGAACTGGCGCTGGCCGGCGAGGAGACGGAAATCGACAAGACCATGATCGAGGACCTGTCCGACCCGATCATCCATCTCATCCGCAATGCCGTGGACCACGGCGTCGAATCGCCGGTCGAGCGTGCCGCCGCCTTCAAGCCCTCGATGTCGCAGGTGCGCCTGGAAGCGCGTCAGGAAGGCGATCATATCGTCATCGTGGTGGCCGACGACGGCCGTGGCATGAACCCGGAGAAACTGCGCGCCAAGGCGCTGGAGAAGGGACTCATCTCCAACGAAGAAGCCAACACCATGGACGACAGGCAGAGCTTCAACCTGATCTTCCTGCCGGGTTTCTCCACCGTTGCCACCATCTCCGATGTCTCCGGCCGCGGCGTCGGCATGGACGTGGTGAAAACCAACATCCAGAAGCTCAACGGCTCCATCGAGATCAAGTCGGAGCTTGGCAAGGGCACCACCTTCGTCATTTCACTGCCGCTCACGCTGGCCATCCTGCCGGTGCTGATCGTGCGCCTGGACGAGCAGCCCTTCGCCGTGCCGCTGTCCATGGTGCGCGAGATCCTGCCCATCGTCCCGGGCGAGGTGCAGGAAGTGGGCGGCCATGCCACCATGGTGGTGCGCGGCGAGGTGCTGCCGGTCTATCCGCTCTCCTATCTGCTCGAGTGGCCGCAGGGGGGGGCGCCGCAATACGGCGTGCTCATGCAGACGGTCGAGACCAGCTTCATTCTCGCCGTCGACAGCTTCGCCGGCCGCGACGACGCGGTGATCAAGTCGCTCGAGGGCTTCCGCCCGAAGGGCGTCGCCGGCGTCACCACGCTTTCCAACGGGCAGATCGTGCTCATCCTCGACATGAAGGAATTGCTCGGCTCGCTCGGCGACAGCCGCGGCGTGGCGCGCCGCTCCTTCCTGACCGAGGAGATACTGGCCCTGGCTGCTTGACGGAGGACAAAATGAGCAACGCACTCGCACGCGACAGCCAGGGCGAAGAAGCATTCCGCGAGGCCGCGGTGCGCGCCACGCTGGAGGAAATCCACCGGCTGGCAGAGCAGTCCGGGTTGCTCGCGCTCAATGCCGCGCTGGAATCCATTGGGGCCCGCGCGGCGGGCGGGCCGGCCGCCGAAATGGACGGCATCGCCACGCAAGCGGGCGGGGCGGCGGTCGAGGCCGGCAGGGTTGCGGCGGCGGTCGAGGCTCTTCTGCAGCAGATCCAGGCGGGCTCCGCCTTCGCCCGGCATTGCGGCCGACCCTAGAAAGTGGTGGAATAGCCCAAGCATCGACCGACTCCGCGGCCGGAAACATACTTTGTCCCGTTTCGATTTCGACGCCTGGCACGACCTGGCAACGCGCGACCCGGCCGCCTACTTCCGCGAGCGCGAACGCGCCATTTCCGACTTCATCTCGGAACGCCCCGAATCCGAGCAGCACCTGCGCGACCTCCAGACCCATATCGACCAGGTGCGTGCCGTCTCCGGCGCGCCCGCAGTCGCCGCACGCGAACTGGCGCGCATGCTCGGCGACCGCCTGGAAGCCCTGGCCGGCCATCTCAAGCTGCTCGACGAGCAGACCGACACGCTGCACAGGCTGATCCGGCGCGGCCGGTAAATTGCCTTCAGGCATCCGCCAATTCCCGAAATAGCGGGTTAATCCCGCTCTTTTCCTTGCTCCGCCTCTTGCCCCGGCCGGCAATAATCGCCATCGTCAAAAGAGGTGTTTTGTGGCGGAAGATTCCGATCTCGAACGAACTGAACCGGCAAGCAGCCGACGGCTGGAACAGGCGCGCGAAGAAGGCCAGGTGCCGCAATCGCGCGAGCTGGCCGCTTTTCTCGTCCTGATCGCCGGTTCGGGCGCGCTCTGGGTGACGGGCTCGTGGCTGGCGGGGGGCATCGCCGGCATCGTCCGGCGCGGCCTGACGCTGGATCGCGCCGCCGCCTTCGATGCCGACGCGATGCCGCACGCCTTCATGAGCATGGCCGGAGACGCCTTGCTGGCGCTGGCCCCGTTGTTCGCCGTTCTGCTCGTTGCCGCGCTGGCCGCGCCCTTCCTGATGGGCGGCTTCAATTTCTCGACCAAGGCACTGATGCCGGACTTCAGCCGGCTCGATCCGCTCAAGGGCTTCGGCCGCATGTTTTCCACGAACAGCGTGGTCGAGCTGGTCAAGGCGGTGCTGAAATCGCTGCTCGTCGGCAGCATTGCCGTGTGGGTGGTCATGCACGAAAAGGACGCCATGTTCGCCCTCATCGGCCAGCCGCTCGAGACAGGCCTGCATTCGATGGGGCGCGTGATCCTCTCCAGCACCATGTTCATCGCCGCCTCGCTGGCTCTGATCGCGGCGATCGACGTGCCCTTCCAGCTCTGGCAATACCACAGCCGCCTGCGCATGACCAAGGAAGAGCTGCGCCGGGAGCACAAGGAGCTGGAAGGCGACCCCCAGTTGAAGGCGCGCATCCGCAGCCAGCAGCGCGAGATGGCGCGCAAGCGCATGATGCAGGAGGTGCCCAAGGCCCAGGTCGTCGTCACCAACCCGACGCACTACGCCGTGGCGCTGCAATACGACGAGAAAATGCCCGCCCCCCGCGTGGTGGCCATGGGACGCGGCCTGATCGCACAGAAGATCCGCGAGATCGCGCGGGAGCACGGCGTGCCGCTGCTGGAAGCGCCGCCGCTGGCGCGCGCGCTGTACCGCAACAGCGAGATCGGCGACGTGATTCCGGCCACGCTTTATCGTGCCGTGGCCGAGGTGATGGCCTATGTCTACCAGCTCAATCACTACTTGGCCCATGGCGGGCGCGCGCCGGAAGTGCCGGTCGAACTGCCGGTGCCGGCCGAACTCGATCCGGAGGCAGCATGAGTTGCGGATTCCGGGTTGCGGGTTTCGAGTTGAAAGGCGCGCAGTCGGCCGCTGAGTTTCATCGCAGTCCGTTTCAGCGCACTACCGCCGCAAGAAGGTCTTTCCAACTCGAAACTCGCAACTCTAAACTCGCAACTGGAGCGCAGCGATGAACGGCGAACTGACCCTGCGCAGCTTCTTCGCCGGCGGCAACGTGCGCCAGCTGGCGGCGCCCATCCTCATCATCATGATCCTGTCGATGATGGTGCTGCCGCTGCCGACGCTGCTGCTCGACCTGCTGTTCACCTTCAACATCGCGCTGTCGGTGATGGTGCTGCTGGTGGCGATGTACACCATGAAGCCGCTCGACTTCTCGATCTTCCCGACGGTGCTGCTGGTGACGACGCTGCTGCGCCTCTCGCTCAACGTCGCCTCGACGCGCGTGGTGCTGCTGGAGGGCCACACCGGCCCGGACGCGGCGGGCAAGGTGATCGAGGCGTTCGGCCACTTCCTCGTCGGCGGCAACTACGCCGTCGGCCTGGTGGTGTTCGTCATCCTGGTGGTGATCAACTTCGTCGTGATCACCAAGGGCGCCGGCCGCATCGCCGAAGTGTCGGCCCGTTTCACCCTGGACGCCATGCCCGGCAAGCAGATGGCCATCGACGCCGACCTCAGCGCCGGCCTGATCGGCGAGGACGAGGCGCGCAAGCGCCGCGCCGAGATTTCGCAGGAAGCGGATTTCTTCGGCTCGATGGACGGCGCCTCGAAGTTCGTGCGCGGCGATGCCGTGGCCGGCATCCTGATCCTCTTCATCAACATCATCGGCGGCCTCATCATCGGCGTGCTGCAGCACGACATGGAACTCGGCCGCGCGGCACAGGCCTACACTTTGCTGACCATCGGCGACGGCCTGGTGGCGCAGATACCGGCGCTCATCATCTCCACCGCGGCCGGCCTGGTGGTGAGCCGCGTCGCCACCAACGAAGACATCGGCCAGCAGTTCGTCGGCCAGATGTTCTCCAACCCGCGCGTGCTGGCGCTCACCGGCGGCATCATCGGCCTGCTCGGCCTCATCCCCGGCATGCCGCATTTCGCCTTCCTGCTGCTCGCCGCCGGCACCGGCAGCCTGGCCTGGCATGCCGCGAAGCGGAAGGCCGCGCCTGAACCTGAGGTTGCGGCGATCCCGGCGGCGGCGCCGGTCGAATCCCAGGAAGCGAGCTGGGCGGACGTCGCGCCGGTCGATGTGCTCGGCCTCGAAGTCGGCTACCGCCTGATCCCGCTGGTGGACAGGGGCCAGGACGGCGAACTGCTCAAGCGCATCCGCGGCCTGCGCAAGAAGTTCGCGCAGGAAGTGGGCTTCCTCGCCGTGCCGGTGCATATTCGCGACAACCTGGAGCTGAAGCCCAACGGCTACCGGATCGCGCTGAAGGGCGTCGAGGTGGGCCTGGGCGAGGCCTATCCCGGCATGTTCCTCGCCATCAATCCGGGCCGCGTCGCCGGGCTGCTGCCGGGCACGCAGACGCGCGATCCCGCCTTCGGCCTGCCGGCGGTGTGGGTCGACGCGGGCATGCGCGACCAGGCCAATGCTCTCGGCTACACCGTGGTGGATGCCAGCACCGTGGTGGCCACGCACCTCAACCACATCGTCCTCAGCCACGCCGCGGAACTGCTCGGCCGGCAGGAGACGCAGCAGCTGCTGGATCACATCGCCAAGGATTCGCCCAAGGCGATCGAGGAGCTGGTGCCCAAGCAGATTCCGCTGTCCACGCTGCAACGCGTGCTGCAGAACCTGCTGGAGGAAGGCGTCACCATCCGCGACATGCGCACCATCATCGAGACGGTGGCCGAGCACGCGCCGCGTACCCAGGATGCGGCGGAACTCACGGCGCAGGTGCGTGTGGCGCTGGGCCGTTCGATCGTGCAGCAACTCTATCCGGGCAACGCCGAGCTGTCCGTCATGGCGCTCGATCCCAAGCTGGAGCGCGTGCTGCAGCAGGCGGTGCAGACGGTCGGGCCGGACGGCAGCGGCATCGAGCCGGGGCTGGCCGATACGCTGCTGCGCGAGACGGCGGCTGCCGCCCGGCGCCAGGAGGAGGTCGGCCTGCCGGCCGTGATACTGGTGCCGGGCGCGCTGCGCTGGCTGCTTTCGCGTTTCCTGCGGCGTGCCGTGCCGCAGCTCAAGGTCATTGCCAATTCGGAAGTGCCGGATTCCCGCACCATCAAGGTCACATCGATTATCGGAGGTAAGTCATGAACGCGAAGAAATACTTTGCCCAGACCGCCCGCGAGGCCCTGCGCCGCGTCAAGGAAGAACTCGGCCCCGATGCCATCGTGCTCTCCAATCGCAGCGTCGATGGCGGCGTGGAGATCACCGCGGTCATGTCGAGCGAAATCGACGGGATGCAGGCTGCCGCTTCGGCGCCGCGTTCGGCGCCGACCACCGATATCGACGACGACTTCACCGTCAGCCTATCGGCGGGCGCGCGCAAGCCCGCGCCCGCCCGGCCCGTGCCGGAGGCGAAATCGGGCGTGCGCGAATGGCCGCCGGGCAAGGCGGCGGCGCGCGAATCGCGCGAGGCCGATGGCCGCAGAAGCGAGGCGCCGCCCGAGCGGGACAATCTCCTGCGCGAACTGGCCGCCATCAAGGGCCTGATCGAACAGCA
>PNJM01000170.1 GCA_013821865.1 Rhodocyclaceae bacterium | reverse complement strand
GCAGTCCGCCGATCGTGATCAGCACCCATTCGGAGATACGGCGCGGCATGCGCAGGTAGAACTCCTTGCTCGCCACGGCGCCGACGAAGGCGCCGAAGAACATGCCGAGGCTGATGTAGATCTTCCAGTAGTCGCCGTGCGGCTGGAACACCAGGTTCCAGAAGGGCAGGCGCTTCAGTTCGTCGCCCATGACGAACCGGGCGATCAGCCCGGTCATCATGGTCTCGCCGCCGCCGACGGTCCAGGAGCCCACGATCAGAAAGAGAAAAACCTCGAGCACCGCAATCGCGGCGAGGGCAACCACCGGATCCAGCGTTTTCCGGAAGAACTCCATGCCTCCAGCCTCCTCTTTTCACCCCGTTTGGCAGGGGCTTGCATGTCATGTCGGCGCATCATATTCCGCGCCGCGGGGCGCGGGTAGTATTTATTGCAAACGCCGGATTCGGTGAGCACGCCCCGGCGCTTGCCCTGTGCGGGCCATCCGTTCAGAATGGAAACCCCCTCATCGCAACCCACTCGGCCATGTCGATTTACATCGAGAACAACGACGTCCTCGACCACATGTTCAACGCCTGCACGACGTCGCAGATCGGCGAGTTCATCCCGGAGAAGCGCGGCTTTCGCATCCACGGCCACAGCACCACCATCTCGCTCGAACGCGCTTTCTGGAATGTGCTGGACGACATGGCGCGGGAGGCGGGCCTGACGCTGCCGCGCCTGATCGAGCGCATCCACGACAGTTGCCTGGTAGCCAACGACAAGAACATCTCGTCGTGCCTGCGGGTGATCTGCCTGAAATACCTCAATATTTACACTAGCGGCACGCAGGCTACCTGCCGCTAGGGCGTTTCAGCCGCCCTTGAAGGAAGGCTTGCGCTTCTCGATGAAGGCGCTGACGCCCTCGGCGAAGTCGCCGGTCGCGCTGCAGCGGCCGAAGGATTCGCCTTCGGCCCGCAACTGATCGGCCAGGGTGGAGGTGAGCGAGGCATTCAGCAGCCGCTTGGCGCCGGCATAGGCGCGCGCGGGGCCGGCGGCGAGCCGGCGGGCCAGGCGGTCGCACTCGGCATCGAGCCCGGCCAGCGGCACGACGCGGTTGATAAGGCCGAGGCCGAGCACCTCGCCGGCGTCAAGGCGGTCGGCGAGGAGCATCAGTTCGGCGGCCTTCCTGGCGCCCACGGCACGCGGCAGGAAATACGTGCCGCCGCCATCGGCTGTCGTGCCGAGCAGCGAATACCCCGTGGTGAAATAGGCGTTGTCGGCGGCAACGACCAGATCGCAGCCGAGCATGAGCGAGAAGCCGAAGCCGGCGCAGGCGCCGCGCACCTTGCCGACCACCGGCTGCGGCAGGCCGCGCAGGATTTCGACGGCGGGATTGATGTACTCGCCGATCATGCCGCGGAAGGCGCTCTCGCGCTCGGCCGGGGCGGCCGCCAGCATGCCGCGGAATTCCTTGATGTCGCCGCCGGCCATGAAGTGATCGCCGGCGCCGGTGACGACGACCACCCTGACGCCCTCGCGCGCCGCAAGCTCCTGCATGCGCGCCAGCAGCGCCCGCGACATCTCCTGCCCGAGCGAGTTCATCGCCTGCGGGCGGTTCAGCGTCAGCGTGGCGATGCCGTCGCGGACTTCAAGCAGTACCGTATCGTTTGCCATGAACAACCTTTCGTCACGGAGGCAGAGAACACGGGAATTATGCCGTTCTCCGTGCCTCTGCGGTCAAACCGCCTCGAACAGCCCGGCCGCGCCCATGCCGGTGCCGATGCACATGGTGACCATGCCGTACCTGGCTTCCTTGCGCTGCATGGCGGACATGATGGTGGCGGTGCGGATGGCGCCGGTGGCGCCGAGCGGATGGCCGAGGGCGATGGCGCCGCCGAGCGGATTCACCTTCGCCTGGTCGAGCCCGAGCGTGCGCATGACGGCCAGCGCCTGGGCAGCGAAAGCCTCGTTCAGCTCGATCCAGTCGACGTCGTCCTGCCTGACGCCGGTCTGCCTGAGCACGCGCGGGATGGCTTCGATCGGGCCGATGCCCATGACTTCCGGCGGCACGCCGGCGACGGCGAAACCGAGGAAGCGGGCGATCGGCTGCAGGTTGAACTGCTTGAGGATCTTTTCCGAGACGATCAGCACGGCGCCGGCGCCGTCGGACATCTGCGAGGCGTTGCCGGCGGTGACCGAACCCTTCGCCGCGAAGACCGGCCGCAATTTGGCCAGGCCTTCCATCGAGGAATCGGGGCGCGGGCCTTCGTCGTTCTCGACGATTTTCTCGACGATCTTCACCGCGCCGCTCTTGAAGTCCGGCACATGGTCCTGCACCGTGTAGGGTGAAATCTCGCTCCTGAACTTGCCCGCCGCGATGGCGGCGGTCGCCTTCCGGTGGCTGGCGACGGCAAAGGCATCCTGGTCCTCGCGCGACACCTTCCACTGCACCGCCACTTTCTCGGCGGTGAGCCCCATCCCGTAGGCGATGCCGACGTTCTCGTCCCGGGCAAAGACCGCGGGGTTGAGCGAGACCTTGTTGCCCATCATGGTCGGCATGCAGCTCATGCTCTCGGTGCCGGCGGCGATCATGACGTCGGCCTCGCCCAGGCGAATGCGGTCGGCGGCGGTCGCCACGGCCTGAATGCCCGAGGCGCAGAAGCGGTTGAGGGTCATGCCCGACACGCTTTGCGGCAGGCCGGCGAGCAAGAGGCCGATGCGCGCCACGTTCATGCCCTGCTCGGCTTCCGGCATGGCGCAGCCGGCGACGACGTCGCCGATGAGCTGCGGATCGAGGCCGGGCGCGCGCGCCATCACACCGCGCAGCACGTGGGCCAGCATGTCGTCCGGACGGACGTTGCGGAATGCGCCGCGATACTTGGCCACCGGCGTGCGCGTGGCGGCGACGATGTAGGCGTCTTGAACTTGTTTGCTCATGCGGGTTCTCCTGGTCAGTTGCGCAGCGGCTTGCCGGTTTCCAGCATGTGCGCGATGCGCTGCCGGGTCTTTTCTGTCTTGCACAGTTCGACGAACTCGTGCCGCTCGACGGCGAGCAGCCAGTCCTCGTTCACCGGCGTGCCGGTTTCGACGTCGCCGCCGCACAGTGCGGCGGCGGCACCCCTGGCGACGCGGTAGTCGTGCGCCGAGATCATGCCGCCCTCCTTCATGTTAACCAGCATCATCTCCAGCGTGGCGATGCCGTTGCGCCCCGCCACCTTGACGCCGCGCGGCGGCAGCTTCGGGCGGTGGCCGGACTCGAACAGGGCGCGCGCCGTCTGCTTCGCCACGTAAAGGATCTCGTCCGGGTTGAACACCACCGGATCGGCATCGCGCAGGAAGCCCAGCTCCCTGGCCTCCAGTGCGCTGCGCGAGGTGGTCGCCATGGCGATGGTCTGGAACAGCGGCTGGAGGAAGAGGAACACGTCGCCGCCGGCCGCAGTCGTCGCGGACTGGGCGGCGCGCACGGCGAATTCCTTGCAGCCGCCGCCGGCCGGGATGAGGCCGACGCCGGCCTCGACCAGGCCGAAATAGGATTCCAGCGCCGCCACGGCGCGGGCGCTGTGCATGGCCAGTTCGCAGCCGCCGCCCAGCGCCATGCCGTTCACCGCGGAGACCACCGGCACCTGAGCGTACTTCACCGCCTGCGTCATCTGCTGGAAGCGCGCCACGGCCTTGTCCAGCGCGGCGAAATCGCCGGCCTGCAGCGCCGGCGCCAGCGCGGCCAGGTTGGCGCCGACCGAGAACGGCGGCTTCGCTTGCCAGATCACCATGCCCTTGAAATCCTTCTCGGCACGCGCGACGGCCTCGATGATGCCTTCGAGCACATCGGGGCCGAGGCTGTTCATCTTGCTCTTGAAGGAGAGGATGGCGATATCATTTTCACCGCCGGCCGTCCACATGCGCACGGCGTCGCTTTCGAACACGGTGGTGCCGGCGTCCTGCGCTTCGCCCGGCACGCGCTCGGGGAAGAGCTGGCGGGCATACACCGGCAGCGTCGAGCGCGGCTCGTCGGCCCTGGCGCTGGCCGAGTACGAACCTTTCGCGCCATGCACACCATTGCGGCCCGCTTTTTCGTCACCCCAGACCCAGCTTGGCAGCGGCGCGCCGGTCAGCGCCTTGCCCGCCTCGATATCGGCCTTCACCGCATTGGCGATGGCCTGCCAGCCGGCGACCTGCCAGGTTTCGAAGGGGCCTTCGCGCCAGCCGAAGCCCCAGCGCATGGCGAAGTCGACATCGCGCGCGTTGTCGGCAATGGCGTCGAGATGGAAGGCGCAATAGTGGAAGATGTCGCGGAAGATGGCCCAGAGGAATTGCGCCTGCGCCGACGGGTGCGCGCGCAGTTTGTCGAACTTCTCCGCCGGGTTTTTGATCTTCAGGATGGCGGCAACCTCGGCGTCGACCTCGCCGGCGGAGGGACGGTAGTCCTGCTTCGCCAGGTCGAGCACGTTGATCGCCTTGCCCTCCTTGCGGTAAATCCCCGCTTTGGTTTTCTGGCCGAGCGCGCCTTTCCGGATCAGCGCGCCAAGCCAGGCCGGCGCGGCGTAGTACTTGTGCCAGGGATCGTTCGGCAGCGTGTCCTGCATGGTCTTGATGACGTGCGCCATGGTGTCCAGGCCGACCACGTCCGCCGTGCGGTAAGTGGCGCTCTTCGGCCGGCCGATGGCTGGGCCGGTGAGCGCATCCACCACATCGAAGCCGAGGCCGAGGCGCTCGGTGTGGTGCATCACCGCCAGCATGGAAAACACGCCGACGCGGTTGGCGACGAAGTTGGGCGTATCCAGCGCGCGCACCACGCCCTTGCCCAGGGTGGTGACAAGGAAAGTCTCCAGGTCGTCGAGCAGGCCGGGTGCCGTGCCCTTGCAGGCAATCAGCTCGACCAGCTGCATGTAGCGCGGCGGATTGAAGAAATGCACGCCGCAGAAGCGGCCGCGCAAGCCTTCCGGCAGGGCGTCGGCCAGGGCGTTGATGGAGAGGCCGGAGGTATTGCTGGCGAAGATGGCATGGTCGGCGACGAATGGGGCGACCTTGCGGTACAGGTCGTGCTTCCATTCCATCTTCTCGGCGATGGCCTCGATGATGAGGTCGCATCCGTGCAGCAGTTCGAGGTTCTGGTCGTAGTTGGCGGCGTCGATGTAATTGACGCGGTCCTTCGCGGCGAAAGGCGTCGGCTCCAGCTTCTTCAGCCCGTCGAGGGCCTTTTTCACGATGCCGTTCGGATCGCCTTCCTTCGCCGGCAGATCGAACAGCACCACCGGCACGTTGGCGTTGGCGCAATGGGCGGCGATCTGCGCGCCCATGACGCCGGCGCCGAGCACGGCGACTTTGCGTACGATGAAATTGCTCAAGATGTTTCTCCTGTTGTGAAAGGGAGGCCGCGGAGGCGCGGAAATGCATCGAAGGAGGAGGTGAAGAGGCAGCCCCGCGCCTTCGCGGCCAAACCGGAAGTTCTGCCGGCTACTGCGCGGGCGGAACCTCGCGCTTGCTGCCGTCCTTGTCGAGCGCCACGTAGGTGAGCGTGGCCTCGGTGACTTTCACCGTGATCTCGTCGGCCGGGCGGCGCTGCGCATAGACCTCTACATTGACGGTGATCGAGGTGCGGCCGACGCGGACCACGTCGGCGAAGAAGCTGACCACGTCACCCTTCGACACCGGCTGCTTGAAGAGAAAGGCATTCACCGCGATGGTGGCGACGCGCCCCTTGGCGCGCCGTCCGGCGGCGATGCCGCCGGCGATGTCAACCTGCGACATGATCCAGCCGCCGAAGACATCGCCTTCCGGGTTGAGGTCGGCCGGCATGGGCATGACGCGCAGCACCGGCTGCTTGCCGGGAAGCGTGACCGGATAGTCGCTCATGGATGATCCTTCAGGTAGTTGAGGGGTCCGCCGGTGAAGGGCGCGAAGCCGGTGCCGAAGATCACGCCGGCGTCGGCCAGATCCTCGTCGGCGACGACACCCCCGGCGACACAGCGCTGCGCCGCCAGCAAGAGCGGCCTGACCAGGCGATCGGCCAGGCCGGCCGGCGCCTGCCCCGCCGCGCCCTTCTGCGGCTTG
>PNJM01000169.1 GCA_013821865.1 Rhodocyclaceae bacterium | reverse complement strand
GCTTGCCCATACGAATGGCGACATCGAAGGGTTCGGATACCAGATCAACCAGACGCGGTGTCAGGTCAAAGTCGAAACTGATGCCCGGATAGCGGCGAGCGAATTCCACGATCAGTGGCGCCAGATAGATATTCGCAAAATCCACCGGCAGGGAAGCTCGCAGTACACCACTCGGCTGAGCCAGCAACTCCCCAAGCTGTTCATGGGCCAGCCTCGCCTCATCGACAATGCGTTTGCACCGCTCGAAATAGATCTGGCCGGCTTCCGTCAGTTCGATCTTGCGTGTCGTTCGGTGGAGCAGGCGCAACCCAATGGCCTTTTCCAGGCTGCTGATTCGGCGCGATACCGTGGAATTCGGCATCCCGACGGCTTCAGCGGCATGGCGGAAGCCTCGCGCTTTAACGACCTCCACGAATAAGGCCATATCGTTCAGGAGCTCCATTCACATTGCTCCATCGGTGGATCAATGTTTTCGATTTTACATACTTTATCCCGCATCAGCTTTGGTTGATCATGCCACCATCCGAAACAACAACTACTGAGGACCACACCATGAGCCAACTCTTCACCTCCGTTCGCATCGGTAGCCATACCCTCCCAAACCGCTTGGTCATGGCGCCGATGACCCGATCACGCGCTGACGATGCCGGTGTTCCTGACGACCTGGTCAGTCTTTATTACGCCCAACGCGCCAGCGCCGGTCTGATCATCACCGAAGGGGTCTTCCCGTCGGCCATGGGCAAGGGCTATGTGCGGACACCGGGGATCGTGACCGATGCCCAGGTTGCCGCCTGGAAGAAAGTGACTGAGGCCGTCCATGCCAAGGGCGGCCGGATCTTCATGCAAGTGATGCACTGCGGCCGCATCTCGCATCCGTCGCTGCTTCCAAATGATGCTCAACCCGTCGCGCCTTCAGCGATCAAGCCAGCCGGCCAGACCTGGACCGGCAGCGGCATGCAGGACTTTGTTACGCCCCGCGAACTCACTCTGAACGAGATTGTCGGGGTGATCGATGACTACCGTATGGCTACCCGCCGCGCCCTGGAGGCTGGCTTTGATGGTGTCGAACTTCATACCGCGTCCGGCTATCTGCCTGAACAGTTCCTGTCTTCCGGCAGCAACCAGCGCCAGGATCAATACGGCGGCTCTGTGGCGAATCGCGCCCGCTTCGTGCAGGACGTGCTGGCAGCGATGGTGGCCGAGGCTGGTGGTGACCGGGTCGGGATCAAGATCTCGCCGGAAATGAACTTCAACGACATCGTCGATGCCAATCCCCAGGAAACCTACACCTACCTTGTCGAGCAACTTCGTAGCCTCAATCTGGCTTACCTGCACGTCGCGCTGTTCGGCACAAAGGTTGATTACCACGCCCTGTTGCGCCCACGTTTTAATGGTGCCTACCTGATGGGTGGTGGTCTCGACCAGAAGAGCGCTGAAGCCGCACTGGCCGATGGTCGAGCCGACGCGGCGGTGTTCGGTGGTGCCTTCCTGGCGAATCCTGATCTGCCCGAACGGTTCCGCCAAAGCGCTCCGCTCAACACCCCGGACAAGAACACCTTCTATTCGCCGGGCGCCCAAGGCTACACCGACTATCCGTTGTTGAACGGAATGAGCGCCAACTGAGGAATGCGGTCATGAGTGATATCGCCCAATTGCACCGCATGAATATCGGCAGCGGCTTTCGCGCTTACTCCCTGCGGGGTGGCGAGATGGCCGAACCGATCGACCCCTTTCTGGGTGTCGATCATGCCTGGATGAGTGAGGCAACCTTCCAGCCGCATCCCCATGCCGGCTTCTCTGCGGTGTCCTACCTCTTTCTCGATTCGGAAACCGGGATCAATAACCGGGATTCGCTGGGCAATCGCAACCGCATTCAACCCGGTGGTCTCCACTGGACGGCGGCCGGTCGCAGGGTCGTGCATGACGAGGTTCCCGCTGTTTCAGGCAAGACCGTTCATATGCTGCAAATCTTCGTCAATCTGTCCGTGGATCGGCACCAACGACGTTTGCACAGTCTATCCGGCGCTGAGTCTTGTGCGGGATGGTTTCGAGGTGCAGGTCGTTGCCGATGCAGGCGGATCGCCGACCAAAATAGCCGATGACATTGCCTTGCGGCGGATGGGGCGTGGCGGTGTTACGCTGACCAGTACCAACCAGTTGTCAGTAACCTGTCATTCGACTCAACAGGTATTTGACGACCTGTACAGCAGCATCTGGCCGACCCCGGACCTCCCTGATGTTGCTAACGCCGTACCACGCAGACTGACTTTTCCCCCAGAACGACTCACTCCGCGCTGCCGAGAAACTCCGTCCATCCGTAATCGGCGATCTTCGTGCGCAGCGTCAGCCGCGTGATGCCGAGCAGCTTGGCGGCCTGGGTCTTGTTGCCGCGGCAGTGCTCCAGGGCGCGGCGGATGTGGCGCTTTTCGATTTCCGCCAGCGGGGGAACGGCCAGGCCGTCCCCGTCCGGCGCCGGCGTCCGGCCCGCCGTGGCGGCGGTGATTTCCTTGGGCAGGTGCGAGGGTTCGATGGGAATGCCGCCGGAGAGGATGAGCGCGCGTTCCATGACGTTGCGCAGCTCGCGCACATTGCCGGGCCATGCGTAGTTTTCCAGCAGGCCGTGCGCGGCCGGATCGAGGCGCGGCTCGTGGATGCCCATCATGCGGCCCGCCTCGGCGAGGAAGTGGCGCGCCAGCGGCAGAATGTCCGGCTGCCTGGCGCGCAGGGGCGGCACGTCGATGCTGCCGACGTTGAGCCGGTAGTAGAGGTCCTCGCGGAAGCTGCCCGCCTTGACCATGGCGTCGAGGTCGCGGTTGGTGGCGGCGACGAAGCGCACATCCACGGTCAACTCCTTCTGCCCGCCGACGCGGCGGAAGGCCTGCGTCTCGATGGCACGCAGCAGCTTCGGCTGCAGGGTCAGCGAGAGGTCGCCGATCTCGTCGAGGAACAGCGTGCCGCCGTCGGCCAGCTCCAGCAGGCCGCGCTTGGCGGCCTTGGCGTCGGTGAAGGCGCCTTTCTCATGGCCGAACATCTCGGATTCGAGCAGGCCTTCGGCGAGCGCCGAGCAGTTGAGCGTCACCCAGGGGCCGGCGGCGCGCGGGCTGAGGTTGTGGATGGCCTGCGCCACGCGTTCCTTGCCGGTGCCCGATTCACCGCGGATCAGCACCGGCACGCGCGGCGCGGCGGCGATGCGCCGCGTCACCTCCACCATCGCCAGGAAGGCGGCGCTGGCGCCGATCATGCCTTCGAGCGGCGCCGGCTGGGCGGCGCTGATGCGCAGGCGCTCGACCTCCAGGCGCAGGCGCCGCGTCTCCAGCGCGCGGCGCACGATCTCCTTCAGGTCGTCCAGCTCGAAGGGCTTGTTGAGGTAGTCGTAGGCGCCGGCCTTGACGCTGTCGACGGCGGTGCGCACTTCCGGGTAGGCCGTCATCACCACCACCAGCGCCTCCGCGTCGATCTCGCGCAGCGCGCGCAGCACTTCCAGCCCGTGCATGTCGGGCAGGCGCAGGTCGAGCATCACCAGGCCGTAGCTGTTGGCGCGAAACAGCGCCAGCCCCTGCGCGCCGTCCTCGGCCAGGTCGACGCCGTGGCCCTGCTTCTCCAGCACGTCGCGCAGGGTGAGGCGGATGGTGGTGTCGTCCTCGACGACGAGAATCTGTTCAGCCATTTTGCGAAAGTTCCCTGCATGTCCCCGCGCGAGCCGACCCGCGCAGGCTTTCGATGTCCTCGCCCGGTGCAATGGGCCAGATCAGTTCGAAGCAGGTTCCATGCCCTGGCTTCGATTCGACCTGGATGTCGGCGCCGTGCTGCAGGGCGATCTTCTTCACCACGGCCAGGCCAAGCCCCGAGCCGTCCGCCCGCGTGGTGTAGAAAGGATCGAACACCTTGGGCAGCACCTCGGGCGGAATGCCGACGCCGCTATCCCGCACGCAGAAGCGCATCCGCGGCACCGTGCCGTCGAGGTCCTCGGGATGGCCGAGGCCGGCGCACATGCCGATCTCGATGCGCCCACCCTCGGGCATGGCGTGGATGGCGTTGATGACGAGGTTGAGCAGCACCTGCTTGAGCCGGTTCGGGTCCGCCCACAACGCGGGCACGTCGGCGCTGCAAGGCGAGAAATCGATCGTCACGCCACGCGATTTTGCTTCCTTGCGCGTCCACAGCATCACGTCTTCGAGGATCTGCTCCAGGCGGCAGGCGGCGGGATGAAACTCCTGCGGCGCGGCAAAGCCGTGGAAGGTGCGCAGGAATTCGGACAGGCGATTCACCTCGTGGAGGATGCGCTCCAGGTATTCGCGCCGGCGCGCGGGCAGTTCCTCCTCCAGCAGCATCTGCGCCACGGCCTTCATGCCGGCGAGCGGATTGCCGATCTCGTGGGCCAGCCCCATGGCGATCTCGCCCATCGTCGTCATCTTCTCCACCTGGAACATCTGCCGGTCGAGTTCGCGCCGTTCCTGCTGCTCCTTTTCCAGGGCGGCGGTGCGGATCTGCACCTCCTTCTCCAGTTCGCCCTTGCGGTCCTCCAGTGCGCGGTAGGTCTGCTCCAGCCGCGCCGCCATGGCGTTGAAGCGCCGGCCCAGGTCGGCGATCTCGTCCTCGCCGCGGATCTCGACGCGATGCGCGAAATTGCCCTTGCTGATTTCCCCGGTCTCCGCACTGAGCTGTTCGAGCGGGCGCAGCAGATGGCGCGACAGCAGGAAGCCGGCGATCGCGGTGCCCACCAGTGTCAGCGCCAGCACCCCATAGAGCAAATAGAGGTTGAACACCGCTTCGAACAGGCGCTTGCGCGGGAAGGATAATGCGATGGCCCAGTCCATCGAACTGTCGCTGCGGTCGGCGAGCGTCTGGCCGATGCCGATCGGCGCGTGGGCGATGATGAAATCGCCCAACTGCTCGGTGCCCTTCTCCCGGTTGATGATGCGGGTGAGCAGCCGGCGCGGCATGAGCGAGGTCAGCGCCTCGACGGACTGCATGTGGAAGGATTCGGGCTCGGCGGCATCGGCCGAGCGCGACAGATAGAAGCCGGAGCGGTCGAAGAGATAGGCCACCCCGCCGCGCCCGCCCGCCATTTCCTGGATCTGTCCGAGCATAAAGGCGGCGTGCAGGTTGATGACCAGCAGCCCGCGCTTGACGCCCTTGCGGTCGACGATCGGGGTAGCGAAGCGGATCACCGGCCGCTCGGGCTTTTCCACCTGGCCGCGTTCGATATTGAGGTCGAGCGGCGAGACATACACCTGGCCGGACTCGTGCTCCAGTCCCTCATGCACATAGTAGCGGTCGGACTTGTCCTGCAGTTCGCGCTCGGGGACGGTGTAGAGCCGGCCGTCGCGCCGGTCGATGCGCACGACCTCCTGTCCGTCGGCGCTGAGAAAACGCACCTGGTAGATGTAAGGGTAGGCGCGGGCGAAGGCGGCGTAGTCCCGCTCCAGGCGCTGGCGCTCGTCCGGCGGCAGCGCCTGCCGGCCCACCGCCATGCTGTTGGCGACGTCGTGCAGCAGCGTGGAGCTCGCCAGATAGAGCAGTTCACTGGCAAGCTGATCGAAGAAACGCGCCATCCCTTCCGCGCGGCTGGTGACCTCCTGTTCAAGGTGATGCAGCGTTTCCTTGCGCAGCGCGTCGAGCGAGAAATAGATGCCGACCAGGCCGGCTACGAGGACCGGCACCACCGCCGTAACCAGAAAGGCGATGTAGATCTTGGACGACAGGCCCCGGAAGCGGTCTAGTGCCCGCTCGGCCGCCCGAAGGGCACTAAGCGCCCCCGCGGGGGGCAGCGAACGAAGTGAGCGTGGGGGCCGTTCATCTAGGAAGCACATGAGCGAATCATACGATCGTCACGGAAAGCGCGCCTACTCCCTCGACGGCGCCTTCCAGCCGATCCCCCCGCTCCACTTTTCCCACGCCCGCCGGGGTGCCGGTGTAGATCAGGTCGCCCGGCTGCAGCGTCACGTAGCCGGACAGGTTGGCGATGATGTCGGCCACCGGCCAGATCATGTCGGCCAGATCGCCATGCTGGCGGGACTGACTATTGAC
>PNJM01000168.1 GCA_013821865.1 Rhodocyclaceae bacterium | reverse complement strand
CAGATACTCTTCCATGGTCAGCAGCGCGCGGTAGACCGCATGCGGGTTGAGCGCCGCCCATTGCCGCTGCGCGATCGCCATCAATCCGTAATCGGACCTCTCCAGCCCGAACTTCTTCATCTGCCGCGAGGTGACGAGCGAGTAGACGCCGTTCGGTCCGCCGTGCCCAAGCGGCGCGAGGTACTGCTGGGTGGCGATATTGTAGTTCGAAGCGATCTTGCCGTAGCCGGCGAGCCCGGTGGCATCCCCCGCGCAGACCAGGATGCATTTTGCCGCGCCGGTCTCGACCCCGCGCAGCGCGTGGCCCAGCATGTTCATCGCCGAGGAGCCGCCATTGGTGTCCTGCAGGAGCCAGCGTAGCGACAACCCCAGCCGCCACGCCAGATCGACTGCCGTGTCGGGCACCAGCGAAAACGAGGTGACCGCCATGCCGTCGACTTCGCGCGCATCGACCTCTGCGTCGCGCAGCGCCGCCACCACCGCATCGCGGATGAAGGTATGCGTCGTCTGTCCGGATTCCGGACGGCGCATATAGGCGGATTGTCCGACGCCGATAATGGCGGCGTTCATGGCGTTTCCTTTCCCGCCCTTGCAAAGCGCCCGCGATGTGGATCGTCGCGCCTCCGTTGCGAAGTTTCTACCGGCGACATGTTGAGAGGGAAAGAGGCGGGTGTTAGCGTTCGCTTCCATTTTGTCCTGGCGTCAGCAGGGCCACAATAATAACGCATGCCCGCGCTGACGGCGATGCCGCCCAACCGAACCAACACCACAAAAAACGGCTATTCCATGCATCAAATGAAAAGCGAAGTCCGCGACGGCATGCAGATCGATTGGGACGCCCCGATCAAGATGGACGACGGCCTCGTCCTCCGCGCCGACGTCTTCCGCCCGCTCGGCGACGGCAGGTACCCGGTGCTGTTGAGCTACGGCCCGTATGCGAAGGGCCTCGCCTTCCAGGAAGGCTACAAGAGCGCCTGGACGCGCCTCATCAAGGCGGCCCCGGAAGTGCTGGAGGGCTCCAGCAACAAATACCAGAACTGGGAGCTGGTCGACCCGGAGAAGTGGGTTCCTGACGGCTATATCGTCGTGCGGGTAGATTCGCGCGGCGCCGGCCGCTCGCCCGGACATATGGACGTGTGGTCGCCGCGCGAGGCGCAGGATATCTACGAATGCGTCGAGTGGGCCGGCACGCAGCCCTGGTCGAACGGCAAGGTCGGCATCAGCGGCATCTCCTATTACGCGATGAACCAGTGGAATGCCGGCGCACTTAGGCCGCCGCATCTGGCCGCGCTTTGCATCTGGGAAGGCGCGTCGGACTACTACCGCGACCTTTGCCGTCATGGCGGCATCCTCTCCGACTTCCTCGGGAGCTGGTATGATCGCCAGGTGATCAGCGTGCAGTACGGGGTCGGGGACAATGGCCCCAAAAGCGTCGTCACCGGCGAGCCGGTGGCGGGGCCGGAGACGCTCACCGCGGAGCAGCTCAAGGCCAACCGTGCCGACGTCAGTGGCGAGGCCCGGCGCCGCAAATTCTGCGACGACTATTACAAGGCGCGCACCGCCGACTTCGACAAGATCGCGGTGCCGCTGCTCTCCGCCGCCAATTGGGGGGGCCAGGGCCTGCATCCGCGCGGCAATTTCGAAGGCTGGGCGCGCGCCGGCTCCAGGCAGAAGTGGCTGGAAGTGCACGGAGATACGCATTTCACCCACTACTATTCGAATTATGGCGATGCGCTGCAACGCAGGTTCTTCGGGCATTTCCTCAAGGGCGAGGACACCGGCTGGGACAAGCAGCCGCCGGTCGCGCTCAACATCCGCCGACCGGGCGAAAAGTTCGAGTGGCGTGCCGAGCAGGAATGGCCACTCGCCCGCACGCGCTGGACCAACTACTACCTGCAGCCCGAAGGGTTCGCGCTCGGCACCGAGCCGCCGAAAGCCGCCACCACGCTGACCTATGAGACCACCGGCGACGGCATCACCTTCCTCACCCCGCCGATCACCGAGGACCTGGAAATCACCGGCCCGGTCGCCGCCAAGATCTGGCTCTCGTCGGACACCACCGATGCGGACCTGTTCCTGGCCTTGCGGGTGTTCGATCCCGCCGGCAAGGAGGTGGTGTTCATCGGGTCGAACGATCCACGCACGCCGGTCGGCCTCGGCTGGCTGCGCGCCTCGCAGCGCAAGCTCGATCCGAAGGAAAGCAAGCCCTATCGCCCCTGGCACAGCCACGACGAGGAATGGCCGCTCACGCCCGGCGAGCCGGTCGAGCTCGATGTCGAGATCTGGCCGACCTGCATCGTGGTCCCGCCGGGTTACCGGCTCGGCCTGACGGTGCGCGGCAAGGATTATGAGTTCGACGGCACCGATGCTTTCGTCCCGCACTCGGCCTATCCCATGCGGGGCGTCGGTCCGTTCACCCACACCACGCCATCCGACCGCCCGCCAGAGATCTTTGGCGGCCGCAACACGCTGCATTTCGCAGCCGGCAAGATGCCCTATCTGCTGCTGCCGATCATCCCGGCCAAATAGCTTCCTTCGATGGCCGGCCCGCACGGCCATCCACAGCCTGCCTTCGACGGCCATAATCGTGGCGTTGCCCAGAGAGCGCTCATGCACCTGATGAAGACGGAAATCCGCGACGGCATGAAGATCGACTGGGATGCGCCTATCGCCATGGACGACGGCGTGGTCCTGCGCGCCGACGTCTACCGGCCGCTCGACGACGGCAGGTATCCGATCATCCTCAGTTACGGGCCCTACGCCAAGGGTCTCGCCTTTCAGGAGGGCTACAAGAGCGCCTGGGTGCGCATGCTCGCGTCCTATCCGGAGATCGCCGAGGGTTCTTCCAACAAATATCAGAACTGGGAACTGGTCGATCCGGAGAAATGGGTGCCGGACGGCTACGTCTGCGTGCGCGTCGATTCGCGCGGCACCGGCCGCTCGCCCGGCTATATGGAACTGTTGTCGCCGCGTGAGGCACAGGACCTTTATCACTGCGTCGAGTGGGCGGGCACGCAGCCCTGGTCTAACGGCAAGGTCGGCATCAACGGCATCTCCTACTATGCGCAGACCGGCTGGCTGGTCGGACCGCTCAAGCCCCCTCACCTCGCCGCCTTCTGCGCCTGGGAGGGCGAGTGCGACTACTATCGCGAACTCGCGCGCCATGGCGGCATCCTGTGCGACTTCATCGCCAATTGGTCGAACCGGCAGGTGGTCAGCGTGCAGCACGGCAAGGGCGAGCGCGGCCCCAAAAGCGTCGTCACCGGCGAGCCAGTGGCGGGCCCCGAAACCTTGTCGGAAGAGGAGCTGAAGGCCAACCGGGCCGACATCCTGGCCGACGCGCTCGCGCGCCCGCTGCTCGACGACTACTACTGCGTCCGCATCCCCGAATACGAGAAGATCGAGGTGCCGCTGCTGTCCGCCGCCAATTGGGGCGGCCACGGCCTGCACCCGCGCGGCAATTTCGAGGGTTATCTGCGCGCCGGCTCCCGGCAGAAATGGCTGGAGGTGCATGGCGACACCCACTTCACGCATTTTTACTCGCCCTATGGCGACGCCCTGCAGCGCCGCTTCTTCGGACACTTCCTAAAGGGCGAGGATACCGGCTGGGACAAACAGCCGAAGGTCGCTCTCAATATCCGACGGCCCCGCGAAAAATTCGAGCTGCGGGCCGAAAACGAATGGCCACTCGCCCGCACGCAATGGACCCGATACTACCCCGACCCCAACGGCTACGGCCTCTCGCCGCATCCGCCCGAGGCCGCGGCCGCGTTGACCTATGAGACAACGGGTGATGGCCTGACCTTCCTGACGCCTCCGCTGACCGAAGAGATCGAGATCACCGGGCCGGTCGCCGCCAAGCTCTGGGTGTCGTCCAACACCGCGGATGCCGACCTGTTCCTGGTGCTGCGCGTCTACGATCCAGGCGGCAAGGAGGTATCGTTCATCGGCTCCAACGATCCGCGCACCCCGATCGGCCTCGGCTGGCTGCGCGCCTCGCATCGCAAGCTCGATCCCGCCCGCTCGCTGCCCTACCGCCCCTGGCACAGCCATGACGAGTTGCAGCCGCTGACGCCCGGCGAGCCAGTCGAGCTCGACGTAGAGATCTGGCCGACCTGCATCGTGGTGCCGGTCGGATACCGCATCGGCTTTTCGGTGCGCGGCCAGGACTACGAATACGACGGCACCGACGCCTTCGTGCCGCACTCGGCCTATCCGATGCGCGGGGTGGGACCATTCACCCATACAAACTCGCAGGATCGCCCGCCGGCAATCTTCGGCGGCAAGAACACGCTGCATTTCACCGCAGGGCGGATGCCCTACGTTTTGCTGCCGATCATTCCACCGAAATAGCCTCTGACCCGACACCGCGGCAGGTGGCAGGCGCAACCCCGCCAGGAAGCGCGGACCGTCAATCCACCTTCGCGCCGGATGCCTTCACGATCGGCGCCCATTTGGAGTTCTGCTCGGTCAGGAACTCCTGCGTCTCCTTCAACGTCGCCGGGAACGGAACCGTGGCGGTGACTGCCAGCTTCTCTCCGGTCTCCGGCCGTTCAGCCACCTTGCGGAAGGCTTCGTTGAGTTTCTCGACGATCGGCTGCGGCATGCCCTTCGGCCCCACGATGCCGAAGAAGCTGGTGAGGTCGAAGCCCGGCACGCCGGATTCATTGAGCGTCGGAATCTCCTTGTCGGTCGGCCAGCGGAAATTGCTGGCGACGCCGATGCATTTCAGCTTGCCGGAGCGGTGGAACTGGATCGCTGCCGCGTCGAAGCCGTAATCCACCTGGCCGGCCAACAGGTCGTTGTACATCTGCGCCGAGCCCACATAGGGCACATGCACGACGTCGATCTTGGCGAGATGCTTGAGCAGCTCGCCCGAAATGTGGTTGGGCGAGCCATTGCCGGTTGACCCATAGGTAAGGCCCCCGGGCTTGGACTTGGCGAGATCTACCAGCTCCTTCACGGACGCGACCTTGAGGCCTGGCTTCACGCACAGGAACATCGGCCCGCGCACCATCATCGCCACATGGGTGAAATCGGCGAGCGGATCGTAGGTCAGTTTGTTGAATAGCCAGCGGTTCACCGCATGCGAAGCGAAGTTGGCGACGTAGAGCGTATAGCCGTCCGGCGCCGCCCGGGCGCCCTGCTCGGCGCCGAGATTGGTGCTGGCGCCCGGCTTGTTCTCGATCACGATCGGCTGGCCAAGGAGCTCGGTCAGGCCCGGCGCGAAGATGCGTGTGGTGATGTCGGTCGCCCCGCCGGGCGGATACGGTACGATGATACGGATGGGTTTCGACGGATAAGGCGCCTGCGCGGTGCCCGGTCCAACCGCGACACCGAGCATGGCAAGCGCCGCCGAAACGAGCGCGATCGATTTCCGCATGACCTTCCCTCCCTGACGCGGGCGCTTGGCGGCCCTTGATGTCGAGCTGACGTCCGATCGTTGGGGCCGGTACCGCCGCTGGCGCGGAGGGTAACTGACCCCGCTCACGCTCTCCTTGGTATTGGCGCGTGCGAATCCTTCGGCGCCTGCGCGACGCCACAGCTTTCAAACCCGTTCAAGCGGCCTTGCGCATCTCCGCCTCGATCACCTCGTCGAGCGCCGGCTTGATGTGCTTCATGAACAGATCGAGCGTCTCGATCACGTCCTCCTTAGGCATCTGCGCATAGTGGAAGATCAGGCAGATGTGCTCGGCCGGGAACTGCCTCCACTGCTCGATCAACTGCTTGCGCACCGACTCGACGGTGCCGACCGCGTACAGGCCCGAACCCATGATCGACCCATAGAGATCGTTCATGTTCATCTTGCGCCGGCCCATGGCGGCGTAGAAGTTCTTGAAGATGTCGGAGTCCCAACGCAGCACGCGGTCGCGCGCATCCTCCTCGGTCTTGCCGATCTGCATCCAGCGCACCAGGCACTGGTTCTGCCCCGGCCGCCAATTGTAGCCGGCGCCGGCCGCGACCTCGAGATAGCGGCGGCTTAGCGGCGCGGCGGTGTCGATGCCGGTGAAATAGACCGGGATGAAGCCTTTGCGGGCACAATATTCGATGGTTTCGGGG
>PNJM01000167.1 GCA_013821865.1 Rhodocyclaceae bacterium | reverse complement strand
ACGCTGATTGCCATGCGCCTGCGCCGCGTGCCGCCGGCAACGGTGGTCACGGCGCGGATCAGCGCGGTGAAGGCCGGCCTCGACATTTCCAGCAACGATCTGGAAGCCCACTTCCTGGCGGGCGGCAACGTCGTCAGGGTGGTCAATGCCATGATTTCGGCCGACAAGGCGAACATTCCCCTGCCCTTCAAGCGCGCCGCGGCCATCGATCTGGCCGGACGCAATGTGCTGGAGGCGGTGCAGATGTCGGTGCTGCCCAAGGTGATCCAGACGCCGAAAATCGCGGCGGTGGCCAAGGATGGCATCCAGCTCATCGCCGTCTGCCTGGTCACGGTGCGCACCAACATCGACCGGCTGGTGGGCGGCGCCGGCGAGGAGACGATCATCGCGCGCGTCGGCGAAGGCATGGTCAGCACCATCGGTTCCTCGGCGAGCCACAAGAGCGTGCTCGAGAGTCCGGATCACATCTCCAAGCACGTCCTCTCCAAAGGCCTCGACGCCGGCACGGCCTACGAGATCCTGTCGATCGACGTCGCCGACGTGACGGTGGGCGAGAACATCGGCGCCAAGCTGCAGATCGACCAGGCCAATGCCGACAAGCAGATCGCCCAGGCCAAGGCCGAGGAGCGCCGCGCCATGGCCGTTGCCCTGGAACAGGAAATGCGGGCGCGCGTCGTGGAAGCCGAGGCCGAAGTGCCGCGCGCCATGGCCGAGGCTTTCCGCCAGGGCAATCTCGGCATCATGGACTATTACCGCATGAAGAACCTGCAGGCCGACACGAGCATGCGCGAAGAGATCGCCGGCGCCGAAAACGCGCCCCTTGCCACCCCACGGAACTAGGACGGACCGCCATGAAAGATGTCCCGGCGGAACTGCTCTATGTGCTGCTGTTTCTGGCCATCGTGCTGTTCCAATACCTGATGAAGCGATTCGGACCGCAAGCGCCGCAAGAACCCGCCTGGGACGAGCGTCTTGAGCAAACGCCCGAGGCGCCGGAGGACGCCCCGGCGGCGCCTGCGGTATCCGCCGCAGCCGACGGCCAATTCGGGTGGGGCGCTGCGCCCGAGACTTCGCTTGCGCCGCCGCGCCGGCGCTTTTCCCGAGCGTCGCTGCTGGGCGCCCGGCGCGAAGTGCAGAACGCGGTGGTCGTCGCCACGATCCTCGGTCCCTGCCGCGCTTTCGAGCCCCACGATATCCGCCAATGAAACTGTTTTCGCCACTCTACCGTCGGGCCATGGTCTGGTCGCGGCATCCGCACGCGCCCTGGTACCTGGGCGGAATGAGTTTCGTGGAATCCTCGTTCTTCCCGGTGCCGCCGGACGTCATGCTGGCGCCCATGTGCCTGGCGCAACCGCAACGTGCCTGGCGTCTGGCCCTATTGACGACACTCACGTCCGTGGCCGGCGGGCTGTTCGGCTATGCAATCGGCTACTTTGCCATTGACGCGCTACTGCCCTGGTTGCAGGAAAGCCGCTACTGGCCTTCCTACCAGAAGGCAGTGGAGTGGTTCGGGCAGTGGGGCTTCTGGGCGGTGTTCATCGCCGGTTTTTCGCCGATTCCCTACAAGGTATTCACCATCGCCGCGGGCGCGCTCTCGATGGCCCTGCTGCCGTTCACGCTGGCCTCGCTGATCGGGCGCGGCGCGCGCTTCTTCCTCGTTGCCGGACTGATGGCCTGGGGCGGCGCGCGCATGGAAGCAGCGCTGCACCGTTACATCGACCGCCTGGGCTGGGCGACCGTCGCGCTGCTGGCGCTGGGCCTACTGGCTTTCCGCTAATGCTGTCGGCCAACGAAAAGACTCCATCCCCGCATTCACCAAACGTCATCGTCAAGGAGATCCCATGAAGCGCATATTCCTGTTCCTCGCCACCAACCTGGCCATCGTGCTGGTGCTGTCCGTCACCATGCGCCTCCTGGGCGTCGAGCCTTACCTGAATGCCAACGGCCTGAATCTCACCTCGCTGCTGATCTTCGCCGCGGTCATGGGCTTCGGCGGCTCCTTCATTTCGCTGGCCATTTCCAAGTGGTCGGCGAAGAAAGCGATGGGCGTGCGGGTGATCGAGACGCCGTCGAATTCAACCGAAGTCTGGCTGCTGGAAACGGTACGCGAATATTCGGCCAAAGCCGGCATCAAGATGCCCGAGGTCGGCATTTTCGACACACCCGAGGTCAACGCCTTCGCCACCGGCATGAGCAAGAACAGTTCGCTGGTCGCGGTCTCCAGCGGCCTGTTGCAGCAGATGTCGAAAGGCGAAGCCGAGGCCGTGATTGGTCACGAAATCGCCCACGTCGCCAACGGCGACATGGTGACGCTGGCGCTGATCCAGGGCGTGGTGAACACCTTCGTCATGTTCCTCTCGCGCGTCATCGGCCACCTCGTGGATCGGATCGTGTTCAAGACCGAGCGCGGCCAGGGGCCGGCCTTCTTCGTCACCATGATCGTCGCCGAACTGGTGCTGGGCATCCTCGCCTCGATCATCGTCATGTGGTTCTCGCGCCAGCGCGAATTCCGCGCCGACCGGGGCGGCGCCGGCCTCGCCGGTCGCCCGAACATGATCGCCGCGCTGGAACGGCTCAATGCCCTGCATCCCGCGCCCCTGCCGGAAAAGATGGCGGCCTTCGGCATCAGCGGCGGCGGCGGTGGCGGCATCAAGCGCCTGTTCATGACGCACCCGCCGCTGGAAGAACGCATCGCCGCGCTGAAGGCGGGGCAGTGAACGCACGCACACTCATGGATGAAAGCAGGAAATGACACCACGACAAAAACGCATCGCCCTGATCGTTGGCGGACTGGCCACGCTGTCGGTCGCGACCGCGCTGGTGGCCAACGCCCTGAACAGCAGCATCGCGTTTTTCTACACGCCGACCCAGGTGGCGGCGGACGAGGCCCCCAGGAACAAGGCATTCCGCATCGGCGGCATGGTGAAGGAGGGCAGCATCCGTCGCGAAGGCGACGGGCTGACCGTTCAATTCATCGTTACCGATACGGCCAGGGAAGTTCCTGTCGCCTACAAGGGCATCCTTCCGGATCTTTTCAAGGAAGGCAAGGGCGCCGTCGTCCAGGGACGGATCGGGGACGACGGCCGTTTCGTGGCCACCGAAGTGCTGGCCAAACACGACGAGAACTACATGCCGCCCGAAGCGCAGCACGCCATCGACGAGGCGCAAAAGACCTCGCCGCAACCCAGGTAGCGCCATGCCCCAAAAGCATTTCCATCCGGCCAAACATCGACAGGACGCCGCAACGTGAAAGATATCGCCCAATTCATCGCCGGTTTCAGGCGCTTCCAGGAAAAGTACTTCAGCGAGGACCGCGAACTGTTCCAGCAGCTTCGGCAGGGACAGCGCCCCAGGGCTGCGATCGTCGCCTGCGCCGACTCGCGCGTCGACCCGGCGCTGCTGACGGGCGCGGAACCGGGAGACGTGTTCGTGGTGCGCAACGTGGCCAATCTGGTGCCGCCCTACGCGCCGGACGGCGGCTTTGCCAGCGTGCCGGCGGCGCTGGAATTCGCCGTACTGTCGCTCGCCGTCGAGCATGTGATTGTGCTGGGCCATGCCCAATGTGGCGGCATTCACGCCCTGATGAACGGTTCCGCAGCCGGTAGTGAATTCATCGGCAAGTGGATCGACGTCGCGCAGCGTGCGCGAGAGCGGGTACTCGCCGAACTGCCGGACAAGTCGTCTGCCTTGCAGGATCGGGCTTGCGAGCAGGCGGCCATCCTGGTTTCGCTGGAAAACCTGATGACCTATCCGTGGATCGCCGAGCGCGTCGCTGCCGGCGCGATGCATCTGCATGGATGGTATTTCGACATCGCGCAAGGCGAGTTGTTGAGCTACCAGCCGACACGCCATGGCTTCGAGCCGATTGGGGTCGATGTCGCCGCAGTATCGAGTGTTTCCGTTGTTCCCCGCATTACATGAGCAGTTCTCGCATCTGGGCATGGGCGAAGGCATCGCCAACATCGTGATGATGCTGGCCCTGGCGCTGGTTGCCGTGTTCGCGATTCGCTGGCTGATGAAAAAGCGTCAGCACGCTGGCAGCCTGCAGCCCGCCATGCAATATGCCGGCATGCCCGCTGGCATTGAGTCGCCGCGTTCAGCCCATGCGTCAATGCCCTTATCCGCCGGCAGCACCGGGGCTGCGGCCGCCGCCACTGCCACAGCGAATGTCCCTGCCGACTTCGATGTCGAGGGCTTCCTGCGTCAGGCCAAACTCAATTTCATTCGCTTGCAGGCCACCAACGACCGTGGTGACATGGACGATATTCGCCAGTTCTGCACGCTCGAGATGGCGGCCGAAATCCAGATGCAGTTTCAGGAGCGCAATCAACTCGCCCAGGAGACGGACATCATGCAACTGAATGCCGAGTTGCTTGATGTCAGCAGTGAAGCCAACCGGGCGCTGGCGAGCGTGCGTTTCTCCGGCCAACTGCGCGAAGAGGCGAATGGCGCAGCCGAAGCATTCAGCGAAGTCTGGCAGGCGCTGACACGCGCCCAGTTGCTGATGAAGCTGGGCGCGGCCAAGCATTCGGGCGGATTGCATGATAGGTGCCGTGGATCGCGTTCTTCACATTCCCCAGCATGGTATCGACCCAGTTGAGCGAGCGTCTCTTGCGGGCAAGGCCCGGCCTGCTCATCACGGTCGGCTCGTGATTGCAGCCGGCCGCAGCCACCGCCCCGAAACAGGCCAGGCCATGCCGTGGACCGTATCGTCTTCAAGAGCGAGCGCGAGCACGGCCCGGCCTACTTCGTCACCTACATCGTCGCCGAGCTGGTGCTCGGCCTGCTGGCTTCGATCATCGTCATGTGGTTCTCCCGCCGGCGGGAATTCCGCGCCGACCAGGGCGGTGCGCAGCTCGCCGGGCGCGACGCCATGATCGCCGCGCTGCAGAAACTGAAGCTCGCGCAGCAGCCGCCGCACCTGCCGGAGAAAATGGCCGCCTTCGGCATCTCCGGCGGACAGGGGTTCGGCCTCAGGCGGCTGTTCATGACCCATCCGCCGCTCGACGAACGCATCGCGGCGCTCAGTCGCGGCCACGAACCGGATTTCCGTCAATAGCTTTCTCTATCAAGGAGCATCAGCCAGGGCCGGCAGCCACGCGCCCTGGTGATTGCCTGCTGCGATTCCCGCGTCGATCCCGTCATGCTCACGGGCGCCTGAATCGTTTTGTCCGACATTGGTCTGTTATGCTTTCCAGGTGCTCTCATCCACTCTCAGCGCCGAGTAAGCCATGATGATCCTTGTCCGCCGCCTTGCCGTCGTTATATTTGCCGCTTGCGCTGCTGTCGCGGCGGCCCAGGAAGCGCTGCCGCCGTCCACCGGCCAGACGCTCTACCTGCCCATCTATTCCGATCTCTGGCACGGCGACCTCGAGCTGTTCATCGAGCGCAGCGAATCGGCCGGCGGCTCGGGCGCCAGCTTCCTCATCCGCTGGCAGGCCGACCGCCTCGTCAACCCGCCGGTGGTGGAGACGGTGCATGCCGACCTGCGCAACCCGCGCACCATCTCTTTCATCACCGTCGCCCGCCCGGTCCGCGCTGCCGAATGAAGTGCGCCGCGCTGCTGCTGTCGCTGCTGCCGGCGAGCGCCCAGGCCGCCGGCGCCGGCGTGGTCGGCGAGAACCTCGTCTGGCTCGCCCTCATCCTCATGTCGGCGCGGCTGTTCGCGCCGCTCGCCCAGCGGCTCGGCTTTCCCGCCGTGCTGGGCGAGCTGCTGCTCGGCGTGGCGCTCGGCAACCTCTCGCTGTTCGGCTTTCATTACTTCGACAGCGTGGCGAAAGACCCCATCATCGCCTTCCTCGCCGAGCTGGGCGTCATCGTGCTGCTGCTGCAGATCGGACTGGAGACGCGGCTGGGCGAGCTGGTGCGCGTCGGCGGCCGCGCCACGGCGGTGGCGGCCATCGGCATCGCTGCGCCCTTCGCGCTCGGCGCCTTCGTCGCCGGGCCGCTGCTGCTGCCGGGCATGTCGCAGAACGCCTACCTATTTCTCGGCGCCACGCTGGCGGCGACCTCGGTGGGCATCACCGGCCGCGTCTTCCGCGACCTCGGCCGGCTCGATTCGACGGAAGCGCGCATCGTGCTCGGCGCGGCGGTGATCGACGACGTGCTGGGGCTGGTGATTCTCGCCGTGGTGTCCGGCCTGGTGCAGTC
>PNJM01000166.1 GCA_013821865.1 Rhodocyclaceae bacterium | reverse complement strand
CAAGATGATCCACATCGGCCGCAACACGAAGAGCACGATCCTGTCCAAGGGCATCTCGGCCGGGCGCGGCCAGAACACCTACCGCGGCCTGGTGAAGGTGCTGCCGAAGGCCGAGGGTGCGCGCAACTACACGCAGTGCGATTCGCTGCTGCTCGGCGACAAGTGCGGCGCCCATACCTTCCCCTACATCGAGGTGCGCAACCCGACGGCCCGCGTCGAGCACGAGGCTTCCACCTCGCGCATCGGCGAGGACCAGTTGTTCTACTGCCAGCAGCGCGGCCTGTCGGCCGAGGACGCGGTATCGATGATCGTCAACGGCTTCTGCAAGGAAGTGTTCAAGGAACTGCCGATGGAATTCGCCGTCGAGGCGCAGAAGCTCATGGGCGTGAGCCTCGAAGGCGCGATAGGATAGTTTCGGGTTGCGAGTTACGGGTTTCGAGTTGAAACCCATGTTCAAGCAGGCGCCGGTGTTAACCCGAAACTCGAAACCCGAAACTCGAAACTCGAAACTAAAAGGTCATCTATGTTAAGCATCCGCAATCTGCAGGCCGCGGTGGAAGGAAAGCAGATCCTGCGCGGCATCGATCTCGAAGTGAAGGCGGGCGAGGTGCACGCCATCATGGGGCCGAACGGCTCGGGCAAGAGCACGCTGGCGCAGGTGCTGGCCGGGCGCGAGAACTACGAGATTCTCGGCGGCGAAGTGAGCTACCAGGGCAAGGACCTGCTCGCGCTGGCGCCCGAGCTGCGGGCGCGCGAGGGCATCTTCCTCGCCTTCCAGTATCCGGTGGAGATTCCCGGCGTCTCCAACGTCTATCTGCTCAAGGCGGCGGTGAATGCCCGGCGCAAGCACAACGGCCTGCCCGAGCTGGATGCGATGGACTTCCTCGCCCTGGTCAAGCAGAAGATGAAGATGGTCGAGATGAACCCGGAGTTCCTCTACCGCTCGGTCAACGAGGGCTTCTCCGGCGGCGAGAAGAAGCGCAACGAGATCCTGCAGATGGCGCTGCTGGAGCCGAAGCTGGCCATCCTCGACGAGACCGACTCGGGCCTCGACATCGACGCCATGAAGATCGTCGCCGACGGCGTCAATGCCCTGCGCAGCCCGGAGCGCGCCATGATCGTCATCACCCACTATCAGCGCCTGCTCGACTACATCGTGCCCGACTGCGTGCATGTGCTGTCGCAGGGCCGCATCGTGAAATCCGGCGGCCGCGAACTGGCCCTGGAGCTGGAAGCGCGCGGCTACGGCTGGATCGAGGCCGAAGCGGGGACCACGCAAAGCGGAGCGGTCAAATGACCAATCCTGCGGTCGAGCGCTATCTTGCCGATTACCGGGCGGTCGAAGGCAGGCTGCCCGGCGCGTTGCTGCCCTGGCTGAAGCAGGCGCGCGAGGAGGCGCTGGCGCGCTTCGCCGCCGAGGGCTTCCCCACCACGCATCACGAAGAATGGAAATACACCAGCGTCGCGGCCATCGAGAAGCAGGCCTTCCGGCCGGCGCTGGCCGGAACGGCGGCTCCGGCCGATGCGCTGCCGTGGCAGCTGGGCGGCGCATCGCATCGACTGGTCTTCGTGAATGGGCGCTACGCCCCGGCGCTGTCGCAACTTCTGCCGCTGCCGGCGGGCGCGGTGGTGACGAGCCTGGGCAAGGTGCTGGAACGCTCGCCGCAACTGGCCGAGCCCTGGCTGGCTGCCGGGGGAGGTTCGTTCGCCGACCTCAACACCGCCTTCCTCAGTGACGGCGCCTTCATCCAGCTCGGCGACGGCGTGGCCATCGAGGCGCCGATCCATCTGCTCTACCTGTCGACCGGAACCGGGCTGGCCATGCATCCGCGCAATGTCATCGTCGCCGGAGCGAACACGCAGGCGACCGTGGTGGAGCAGTACGTCGGCTTGAACGGGGGCGCCGGCTTCACCAACGCCGTCACGCGCATCGCCGCCGGGCGCGACGCCCGCATCGAGCATTGCAAATTGCAGCAGGAAAGCGCGCAGGCCTTTCACGTCGCGGCGATCCAGTCGGTCCAGTCGGCGGGCAGCGGCTTCACCTCCCACTCGCTGTCCCTCGGCGCGGCGCTCGCCCGCAACGACATCGCCACGCGCTTCGACGGCGCGCATTGCGAGACGACCTTCAACGGCCTGTACGTCGCCGGCGGGCGCCAGCATGTCGATCACCACACGCGGATCGACCATGCCTCCCCCTCGGGCACGAGCCGCGAGTTCTACCGCGGCATCCTCGACGGCAATGCAAAAGGCGTGTTCAGCGGGCGCATCGTGGTGCACAAGGACGCCCAGCGCACCGACGCCTCGCAGGCCAACCACAACCTGCTGCTTTCGCGCGAGGCCGAGGTGGATACCCGGCCCCAGCTGGAGATTTACGCCGACGACGTAAAATGCAGCCACGGGGCGACCGTGGGGCAGCTGGACGAGAACATGCTCTTCTACCTGCGTTCGCGCGGCGTGGAGGACGACCTGGCGCGCAACCTGCTGACCTACGCTTTCGCCAAGGAGGTGATCGAGCGCATCCGCCTCGATTCGCTGCGGCTGCGCGTCGAAGAGATGCTGATTTCGCGCATGCCGAGCCGCGAGCAGTTGAAGGAACTGATATGAGCGCCGTCAGGGAGAAAATTTTGGAGCGTCCCGAAACGCCGGATTTCGCGTGCCTGCGCGCCGATTTCCCCATCCTGAACCAGCAGGTGCATGGCAAGCCGCTCGTCTATCTGGACAATGCGGCGACGACGCAGAAGCCCGCCGAGGTGATCGAGGCCGAGCGGCGCTACTATCTCGAATACAACTCCAACACGCACCGCGGCGTGCACACCCTGGCCGACCGCGCCACCGAGGCCTACGAGGGTGCTCGCGAGAAGGTGCGCGGCTTCATCAACGCTGCCCACATCAATGAGATCGTCTTCGTGCGCGGCACCACCGAGGCCATCAACCTCGTCGCCCACTGCTTCGGCCGCGCCTTCCTGCGCGAGGGCGACGAGATCATCGTTTCGGAGATGGAGCACCACTCGAACATCGTGCCCTGGCAGCTCGCCTGCGAGCAGCACGGCGCCGTGCTCAAGGTGGTGCCGATCGACGATGCGGGCGAGTTCGAGTTCGAGAACTACGACAGACTGTTCACCCCCCGCACCCGGCTGGTGGCGGTGACGCACGTTTCCAACGCGCTCGGCACGATCACGCCGGCCAGGCGCATCGTCGAGCGCGCCCACGCCGCCGGCGTGCCGGTGCTGCTCGACGGCGCGCAGGCCGTCGCGCACGGCCGCGTCGACGTGCAGTACCTGGATTGCGATTTCTACGCCTTTTCCGGCCACAAGATCTATGCGCCGACCGGCATCGGCGTGCTCTACGGAAAATCCGAATGGCTGGAGCGGCTGCCGCCGTACCAGGGCGGCGGCCAGATGATCCGCACGGTGAGCTTCGAGAAGACCGAGTACGCCCCGTCGCCGCAGAAATACGAGGCCGGCACGGCGCACATCGCCGGCGCGATCGGGCTGGGTGTGGCGCTGGACTATGTCTCGCGCACCGGCCTGGACGCCATTGCGTCCCATGAAGCCGGACTGCTCGACTACGCGACGCAGCGCGCGCGGGAGATCGGGGGCCTGCGCGTCATCGGCACGGCGAAGGAGAAGGCGGGCATCCTTTCCTTCGTGCTGGACGGCGTGCATCCGCACGACATCGCCACCATCCTCGACCACCACGGCGTGGCGGTGCGCGCCGGCCACCACTGCGCCATGCCGGTGATGCAGCGCTACGAGGTGCCGGCGACGGCGCGCGCCTCCTTCGCGCTTTACAACAACCGCGCGGATGCCGATGCGCTCGTCGAGGCCATCCGCGCCGCCAAGGAGATGTTTAAGCGATGAGCGACTTGCGCGACCTCTACCAGGAGGTCATCTTCGACCACTACAAGCATCCGCGGAATTTCCACCGGATCGAGGGGGCCGACCGTGTGGCCGAGGGGTACAACCCGCTGTGCGGCGACACCATCAAGGTCTTTCTCAAGGTGGAGAACGGCATCGTGGCCGACGTCGGCTTCGAGGGCTGCGGCTGCGCCATCTCGACGGCCTCCGCCTCGCTCATGACCGAGGCGGTGAAAGGCAGGACGGTGGCGGAGGCCGAGAGGTTGTTCGGCGAGTTCCACGCCATGATCACCGACCCGAAGGAACCGGCGCATCACGACCTGGGCAAGCTGGAAGTGCTGTGCGGCGTGAAGGAGTTCCCGACGCGCGTGAAGTGCGCGACGCTGGCCTGGCACACGCTGCACAACGCGCTCGAAGGCAAGGCCGAGCCGGTCAGTACGGAGTAGCCGCATGTACGGGGACGAGGAAGTCGAACTGACGCGCGACTGCACCGCTGCGATGGTGCCGTGGGGCTCGCCGGTCACGCTGGAAAAGGGCGACCGCGCCACGATCACCCAGCAGCGGGGCGGCAGCTTCACCGTGGTGGTCGGCGGCAACATGTACCGCATCGACGGCAAGGATGCCGACGCCCTCGGCAAGGAGCCGCCGGAGATGCCGGCTGTCGCGCCTGCCGGCGAGGCGACCCGCGAGAGCGTCGAGAAGGCCGCCTGGGAACAGCTCGCCACCTGCTACGACCCGGAGATCCCGATCGACATCGTCCAGCTGGGCCTGGTTTATGAATGCGCGGTGATCCCGATTGAGGACAACAAGGGATTTCGTGTCGCCGTCAAGATGACGCTGACCGCGCCCGGCTGCGGCATGGGCGACTACCTTGCCCAGGAAGTGCGCGACAAGCTCAAGGCGATTCCCGGCGTGGCCGAGGCCGACGTGCAGATGGTCTGGGACCCGCCCTGGGGCCGGGACAGGATGAGCGAGGCGGCGCGGCTGGAGGCAGGCTTGTATTGAAGTAGGGTGGGCGAGCCGCCTGCTACAATCGCAGCATGACTTGCCGCGCCCGTTGCATCATCTTCGCTGCCTTCTGGCTCTGTGCGGCGTCCGCCGCACTTGCGTTCGACCCGAACCCCTCTGGCATCCACATGGCGCGCGGCACGGTGGAGGTTGCGTTTTCGCCGTGGGACGACGCCGAGGGCGCCATCCTGCGCACGCTGCAGGCGGCAAGGAAGGCGATCTACGTGCAGGCCTTCCTGCTCACCAGCCGGCCGCTGGCGCGCGCGCTGATCGAGGCGAAGGCGCGCGGCGTTGCGGTCGAGGTGCTGGCCGACGGCGAGCAGACGGCGAGATCCGAGAACAGCCGGATTCCGGCGCTGGCCGAGGCGGGCATCCCCGTGTATCTCGAAATGCGCTATGCCGCAGCGCATAATAAAATCATCCTGGTCGATCCGGAGGGATCCGCCGCCGCGGTCGTCACCGGCTCCTATAACTTCACTTATTCGGCGCAGGCCAGGAATGCCGAGAATGTCGTCATCCTGCGCGGCAATCCTTCGGTGGCGCGCGCCTATTTCGACAACTGGAAGCGCCATCGTGCCGAGGCACTGCCCTTCACGCAGGCGCCGACGCCGGCCAACTGAGAGCCACGAATGCAGAAGAACGAAATCGGCAGCCTGCTCATCGAACTGTGGAACGACCTGCAGCAGCCGGACGTGCTGTGGCAGGTGGGCACGCTGGCGCTGTGCCTCGGATTGGCCTGGATCGCCGCGCGCGCCCTGCGCCGGCCGGCGGTAGGCGAGGGGGCGTGGCGCATCGGCCGCAGCGGGCTGAACCGCGTCATCTTTCCGCTTGTCGCCCTGGGCCTGGTGCTGGTCGCCCGCGTCGCCCTCAGGCAGTGGCATCACGTCAATCTGCTCAATGTGGCCGTGCCGCTGCTGGGATCGTTCGTCATCATCCGCACCGTGGTCTTCGCCCTGCGCCATGCCTTTGCAAAATCGGGCTCGCTGGCGTCATTGGAGCGGCTCGTCGCGCTGATGGTGTGGAGCGCCGTCGCGCTGCACATCACGGGAGCGCTGCCGGAGCTGATCGGCGCGCTGGACGCCGTCAGCTTCTCCGCCGGCAAGCAGAGGCTCTCCCTCTGGCTGGTGCTGCAGGGGGCGGCGACGGTGCTGGTCACGCTGCTGCTGGCGCTGTGGATCAGCGGCGGCGTCGAGGCGCGCCTGCTGGCCGCCGAAACGCTGGATGCCAACCTGCGCATCGTGTTCACCCGCCTGTCGAAGGCGCTGCTGATACTGCTGGCGGTGCT